>JBAUZR010000616.1:0-4101 GCA_049585375.1 Acidobacteriaceae bacterium | reverse complement strand
GCGCCCTCGGCTATGACCTCAATACGGTCGAGTTTGCCGTAGAGGACGGCGTCCCCTATGCCATCGACTTCATGAATCCAGCGCCGGACGCGGACCTCCACTCCGTCGGTCAGGCGAATTTTGACTGGATCGTGAATGCGGTGGCCGACCTGGCCATCCACAAGGCTCAAACCGCCAAACCGCATATGCCGGAATTTCACTGGAGCGCCTACCTCGGCGTGGCCTCCCAAAAGCCGGAGCCGGAGCAGAAGTCCCCGGCAAAGAAAGCGGCTCCCGCAAAGACGTCTGCGAAGAAGACTGACCCCGCGCAACCGGCAGCCAAAAAGAATCCTGCGAAAAAGGCGGCGAAAAGTCCGGGAAAATCCGGAGTCGGACAGCCCGAATCAACCGTCTCCGCCATCGAATAACGAAAAAGCAGTTGCGCTCCCGCGCCGTTTCAGCCTACAACGGTAGGCACCATGCGGCCCTCATTCACTCTCGGCATCGAAGAGGAATACCAGACCATCGATCCGGTCACGCGCGATCTGCGATCGCACATTGCTACCGAGATGCTGGCCCAGGGCAAGATGCGCCTGGAAGAGCGCGTCAAAGCCGAGATGCACCAGTCCGTGATCGAAGTCGGCACCAGCATATGCCGCACCATCGAAGAGGCGCGCGCAGACCTTTATAAGCTGCGGCGAGAAATGATCCGTCTGGCGCGCGAGCATAACCTCGTTCTCGTCGCCGGCGCCACCCATCCGTTTGCCGACTGGCGCACCCAGGAGATTTATCCCGACCCGCGCTATCACCAGGTGGTCAAGGACCTGCAACTGGTGGCGCGTTCGAACCTGATCTTCGGCCTGCACGTGCACGTCGGCATCGAAGACCGCGAGTCGGCCATCCGGATCATGAATTCCATGCGCTACTTCCTGCCCCACATCATGGCGCTCGCGACCAACTCGCCGTTCTGGCTGGGCCTGAACACCGGTTACAAAGGCTATCGCGCCAAGGTTTTTGAGAATTTTCCCCGGACCGGCATTCCCGATGCGTTTTCCAGCTACTCCGAGTTCGAGAACTATGTCACGCTGCTGGTCAAAACGAACTGCATCGACAACGCAAAGAAAATCTGGTGGGACATTCGCCCCCATCCGTTCTTCAACACAATCGAGGTCCGCGCTTGCGACATTCCACTGCGCGCCGAGGAAACGGTGGCGATTGCCGCTCTGATCCAGGCGACCGCGGCCTATCTGTACCGGCTGCACGCGGCCAATCAGGATTACCGGCAGTACGCGCGGCCGCTGCTGACCGAAAACAAATTCCGTGCCGTGCGCTACGGGCTCGACGGCAAGCTGATCGACTTCGGCCGCCAGGAAGAAGTGCCCGTTCGTGACTTGATTGAGGAGTACATCGCCATGGTGGAACCGGTTATCGATGAGTTGGGCAGCCGCGACGCCATTGAGTCGATCCGGAACATTCTGGTGACCGGCACCGGCGCGGATCGCCAACTGGAGGTCTTCGAGCGAACCAACGACCTCAAAGCGGTCGTCGATTACATGGCCGAAGAAACCAAAGCCGGCCTGTTTGAAGCTGAGCCGGCGGCCTCACAAAGCGTCGCGTGATCGACGATGCCCGAAGGAAGAAGAATCGCATGGGGCACCCGGTGCGGTGTCCCGGAAGTACCAAACTATAGATAGACCGTGTCATTCTGAGAGAACGCGGCCCCGAACGTCTTTCAGTTCGGGGGGTGGTGAGCGAAGAATCTGCGGTTGTCTTTCGCTGATCGTGCCACGAATCTCCGGGGCCAGGGCCGCTAATTCTGCTTTTCGTGAATGCCCAGGCCCCCGCGGAGCGACGCTGACTGCGGTCCAACATTTCAGCGCCGTGAATATTTCAGGTAGCCTGACAGGATGAGTGGTTCTTCGACTCTCCTTTCCCCCGACTCGTCGGCACGCTCCCGCCTGCTGGAATCCTCTTTCCCGCAAGAATTCTCTCCTGGCGCGAGGGCCGCCATTGGCATTTGCCTGCGCGTGGAGCCGTCTGAGAAAGTCACGCTGATCTGTGATCAGTCGACACTGCCCATTGCCGCATCGCTCGCCCATGAGCTGGCCGCCAACGGCTGCCGCTGGAACGCCTTTGTCCTTGAAGATCTCGCGCCGCGTCCGCTCACCGCAATGCCGGCCGAAATCCTGGCCGACATGGAGACCTCCGACGTCAGCATCTTCGCCGTACAGGTCCAGCGCAACGAGCTGCAATCGCGCATGCAAATGACCGAGGTAGTGAATCGCCGTCGCATGCGCCACGCACACATGGTCAACATCACGCCCCAGATCATGTGCGAAGGCATGCGCGCGGATTACGATCGCGTCGATCGGCTCTCCCAGAAGGTGATCGAAAAAGCGCGCAGGGCGCGGTTCATTCGGGCCACTACCGCAGCAGGAACCGATATTCGTGCCGAAATGAACCCCGAGTACAAGTGGCTCAAAACCTCGGGCATCATCTCCCGCGACAAATGGGGCAATTTGCCTGGCGGCGAGATCTTCACCACTCCCGGCGAAGTGAACGGCACATTCGTCGTTGATGGCGTCGTCGGCGATTACCTCTGTGCGCAGTACGGACTGCTGGAAGCTTCACCCCTGACCATCGAGATTCGCCGCAACCGAATCGTGAGCTGCACCTCGGACAACAAAGCACTCGAATCGGATTTCCACGCCTACACCCATACCGACGAGAACTCCGATCGGGTCGGCGAGTTCGCGATTGGCACCAACATCGGCGTGGAGCGCGTCATCGGCAACATCCTGCAGGACGAGAAGTTTCCCGGCATTCATATTGCCTTTGGCAATCCCTATGGCGAACACACCGGCGCTCCGTGGCGCAGCTCCACGCACATTGATGTGGTTGGATTGCGTTTTAATATCTGGATCGAGGACGAGCCCGTCATGCGCGAGGGCAAATTCCTGCTCTCGGCCTAGTTCCGCAATGCGGGACGCATCCTGAAACGCCGCCCACCACGAGGACATCGAACGGTTATGGCGACAACGACTTCTCCCTCAAGCTTTGCAACGAAGACCCTGGGTAACTCCAGCCTGCACCTGACGCCGATCGGTTACGGCGCCTGGGCGATTGGCGGCGGTAACTGGGAATTTGCCTGGGGCTCGCAGGACGACGCCGAATCCGTGCGGACGATTGAGCGCGCGCTCGACAGCGGCCTGAACTGGATTGACACCGCGGCGATTTACGGCCTCGGCCACTCCGAAGAGATCGTCGGCAAGGCACTGAAAGGGCGCAGCCGGAAGCCGTACGTCTTCACGAAATGCTCGATGCGCTGGTTTCCGGACGGCAAGATCTATCGCAGCCTGAAGGCCGGCTCGCTTCAGGAAGAGATCGAAAACTCGCTGACCCGGTTGGGCGTCGACACCATCGATCTCTACCAGATCCACTGGCCGAATCCCGAGGACGAGATCGAGGAAGCCTGGGAAACGCTCGCGAAGTTTCAGGAAGAGGGCAAGGTTCGCTTTATTGGTGTCTCGAACTTCAATGTTGAGCAAATGAAACGGATCCAGAAGATCGCGCCGATTACCTCGCTGCAGCCGCCATATTCGCTGCTCCGCCGCAACATTGAAGAGGAGATCCTTCCGTTCTGCCGGCAGCACAACATTGGCGTCATCAACTATTCGCCCATGCTTTCCGGGATGCTGACGGGCAAGATGACCGCGGAGCGCGTTCGGAATATGCCGGACGACGACTGGCGGAAGCGGAGTCCCAATTTCCAGTCGCCGAAACTGGAGCGCAACCTCGAACTCGCGAAGCTGCTGGGCGAGATCGGCAAGGACCACGGAGTTCAGGCGGGCGTCGTCGCGATTGCCTGGACCCTCCGCAATCCAGCCATCACAGCGGCGATCGTCGGCGCCCGGCGTCCGGATCAGATCGATGGGATTCTGCCGGCGGCAACCTTCCGGCTCAGCGACGCGGAAGCATCGCGAATCGAAACCTGGCTGACGGAGCACCCGTAGGCCCGTCTTCATCTCCGACCCTGCCCCTGACCTTCGTACCGTCCTCTGCGGAGTTTTCTCTTGCTCGCGTCCGCATCAGCCCCTACGCTGGATAACAGTGGGGATGTTC
>JBAUZR010000615.1:0-2315 GCA_049585375.1 Acidobacteriaceae bacterium | reverse complement strand
CATCTGAGGCATCGTTATTCGAGGAAAGCCCACTGCCGCCCCCGGAGGCGCGAGTGTACAGCGTGCTTCGACCTGATGAAGCACTGCAGATGGATGAGATCCTCGAGAAACTGGAAGAGGAGATGAGCTCTTCAGAGGTTTTCACCGCGCTGTTCGAGCTGGAACTATCTGGACGGATTCGGCAACTGCCTGGGAAGAATTTCGTCAGGAGCCTGTGAGCCGGACGAGTGAGCTGTCTTTGGTACACGGGTGCAGAAGAGGAAGCGCTCTCTGGATTCGACACGGGCGGACGTGGTAGCTTCCGAAAGAAGAACGCAACATCTATATAGTTGCAGTGGCGACGGCTCAGGGGAGTTGTCGCACGGTTGACAAAGGAAACGATGGGTAAATCTCTGGTTATCGTCGAATCGCCTGCGAAGGGCAAGACGATCAATAAATATCTCGGCAAGGACTACCAGGTGGAGGCCTCGTTCGGCCACATCATGGATCTGCCGAAGCGCGACCTGGGCGTGGAGCTGAAGAATCGGACGTTTGAGCCGACGCTGATGGTGACGCCGGATAAGGAAAAGGTGGTTCGCCACCTGAAGAAGCTGGCGGAGAAGGCGGACGCGGTGTATCTGGCGCCTGACCCGGACCGCGAAGGCGAGGCGATTGCGGCGCATCTGTCGATGCAGCTGATGCCGGTGGTGAAGGACAAGAGCCGGATTCGACGGGTGACGTTCAACGAGATCACGCAGAAGGCGGTGCGGGCGGCGTTCGAGCATCCGCGGGATGTGAACGAGAACCTGGTGGATGCGCAGCAGACGCGGCGCGTGCTGGACCGGATTGTCGGTTACCAGATTTCGCCGCTGCTGTGGGATAAGGTCCGGCGGGGACTCTCGGCGGGGCGCGTGCAGACGGTCGCGGTGCGCCTGATTGTGGAGCGCGAGCGCGAGATTCAGGCATTCAAGCCGGTAGAGTACTGGACGATTGATGCAGCAGTGCAGCCGGTTCCCGACGGGCAGGAATTTGTGGCGCGGCTGGTGGCGATCGACGGCGCGAAGGCAGAAGTGCCGACGGTGAGCACGCCGGGCGTTCCGGATCAGAAGACCGCGGACGCGATTGTGGCTGCGCTGCCGAAGGCGCGCTGGAGCGTGAAGACGGTGGAGCGCAAGGAGCGGCGGCGGACGCCGGCTCCGCCGTTTACAACCAGCAAGCTGCAGCAGGATGCATCGCGGCAGCTGGGCTTCAGCGTGAAGCGCACGATGGGCGTGGCGCAACGGCTGTATGAGGGCGTGGATCTGGGTCCGGATGGATCGGTGGGCCTGATCACCTACATGCGTACCGATTCGACGCGCATCTCGCCGGAAGCGATCACGGCGGTGCGAGAATTCATCGGACAAAAGCTGGGGAAGCAGTATCTGCCGGAGCAGCCGAATGCGTATCGCTCGAAGAAGGATGCGCAGGACGCCCACGAAGCGATCCGGCCGACCAATCCGGAGCTGCATCCGGATGAGATTCGGCGGTTCCTGAGCGATGAACAGTACCGGATGTACAAGCTGATCTGGCAGCGGTTTGTGGCGTCGCAGATGGTGCCGGCGGTGTTCGACCAGACGACTGTGACGATCGATGCGCGGGCGGACCGTTCGTATGAATTTCGCTCGACGGGATCGGTGCTGAAGTTCGACGGGTTCCTGAAGATCTATCACGAAGCCAGCGACACGGTGGACGAAGATGAAGAGGAGATGAAGCACGTGCTGCCGTCGCTGAATGACGGGGACGCGCTGAAGCTAAACCGGACGATGCCGGAGCAGCACTCCACCGAGCCGCCGCCGCGGTACAACGAAGCTTCGCTCGTGAAGGAGCTGGAAGAGCGGGGCATTGGACGGCCGTCGACGTATGCATCGATCATCACGACGATTCAGGATCGCGAGTACGTGACCAAGGTGCCGCCGACAGGGCGCGGAGGGCGATTCTATCCGACCGAGATTGGGACGGTAGTCACCGATCTGCTGGTGGCGAATTTCCCGTACATCTTCGACACGCAATACACCGCGCGGCTGGAAGAAGAGCTGGACGAAATTGAGGATGGCAAGGAGAAGTGGACCGATCTGCTGAAGGGCTTCTACGGGCATTTGAGGAAGAACTGAAACATGCCGAGAAGCACATGGAGAACGTGAAGCGGATGGAGAAGCCGACAGATGAGAAGTGCGATCTGTGCGGCTCGCCGCTGGTGCTGAAATGGGGAAAATTCGGTTCGTTCTACGCGTGCAGCGCGTATGCCAAAGAGAAGCCGGTCACGGTGGCAGCCTCGGCGTGGAAGAAGGAACCGAAGA
>JBAUZR010000614.1:0-4781 GCA_049585375.1 Acidobacteriaceae bacterium | reverse complement strand
CCGTACCCCACCCCCGCAGTAACCTCCTCTCATCCGCAACATGCTGACCGCACCACAAACCGCGGTCCGGGGCGAATCCCGCCTTCCCAATTCCCGGACCGCGCCCTCCTCCGGCGCGGCCCTCGCGTTCCATCGCATCTTTCGCCTGCCCACCGTCTTTGCCACCCTGCTCCTCACGGTGCTGGTGTACCTGACGGTTTCCGGCGGCAAAGTCGTTACCGCCATCGCCGACCCCGATATCTGGTGGCATCTGCGCGACGCCTCGCTGCTCCTCGGCTCCGGCCACTTTATCCGCGCCGACGCGCTTACCTACACCGTCGGCGGCAAGCCCTGGATCAACTTCGAGTGGCTCGCTGACCTGCCATATTCCTTCGCATACCAGACCTTCGGCGACATCGGTGTTTACGCCGTCATGATGCTTACCGCCGGCGCCATCCTGGTTGGCATCTACTACCTCGCCTGCCTGCGCTCCGACAACTGCAAAGCTGCGTTGCCCGCAACCTTCCTGGGATTCCTCCTTGCCTCCGTCTCCCTCGGCCCCCGCACCCTCCTCTTCGGGTGGCTCTTCCTCGTCATCGAACTCGCCATCCTCTGGAACTACCAGCGCGGCCGCAACTATACCTGGGCGCTGCCCCCGCTCTTCCTTGTCTGGATCAACACCCACGGCTCCTGGTTCATCGGCTTCGTCCTCTTCGGCGTCTGGTTCGCCTGCGGCCTCGCGCAATTCGACCGCGGCTATCTCAAAGCGCGGCGCTTCGCACCCGGCCAGCTTCGCCGACTCATCCCCGTGGCCGCCACCACCTTCGCGCTCCTTTTCGTCAATCCCTATGGATGGCGCCTGGTCGCTTATCCCCTGGATGTCGCCTTTCGCCAGAAGGGAACCATGCAGTACATCGCCGAGTGGGCCACCCTCGACTTCCACTCCGCCCGCGGCAAAATCTTCCTCCTCACCTTCCTGCTGCTCGCTGTTCTGCAGCTCATCCACCCGCGCCGCTGGACCCTTCAGGATCTTGCCTTCATCGCCGTTGCGCTCTACGGAGGCGTCACCTACGTCCGCTTCACCTTCCTCACCGGCATCATCGTCACGCCGCTGCTCGCCGCCTCACTGGCGCCCTTCTTCAGGCACTATGACGAACCTGGCGACCCCCGCCGTGCCAACGCCATCTCCGTAGCCATTCTGCTCGGCGTCATCGTGTATCTCTTCCCCACGGCGCAAAGGCTCCATGCCGGAATTACCGAGAACTATCCGGAAAAGGCAATCCCCTACGTTCGCTCTCTTACCGCCCAGGCCAATACGCCCGGCAACCGCCTCTTCACCACCTTCAACTGGGGCGCGTATTTCGAGTGGCAGGTCCCCGAGGTGCCGGAGTTTATTGACAGCCGTGTGGACATCTTCGTCCACGAAGGCGTCCTCGCCGACTACATCCAGGCCATCCAGGTCCACGATCCCTTCGCCGTCTTCGACAAGTACGGCATCCGCACCGTCCTGCTCGACAAGAAGAAGGACGACGCCCTGGTCTGCCTGCTCAGCCATACCCCCGGCTGGCACAAGACCTACGACGACGGCCTCGCTATCGCCTTCCAGCGAACGAAGTAATCGCCCCTGATACCGGTTCGCGGGCCTGATCTCTCGCGATCCAGGTAGTCGGCAAAATGCTTAATATATAAAGCAATTATGGAATAATAGGCAATTTTTGCGTGGTATATTAAGCAAATGTTCGACCTCTCGACCCTTGCCGAGCAGATTGCCTCCAGGCGCAAAGCGCTGCGCCTGAGCCAGTCGGCCCTCGCCAAAAAGGCAGGCGTCAGCCGCTCCACCATCGACGCGCTGGAGAACGGGCGGCTGGGGGAGCTCGGCTACTCCAAAGTGAACAAGATTCTCGCCGCCCTTGGGCTGGAGCTCACTCTGCGCGAAGTCAGCGCCCGCCGTCCCACGCTCGAGGATCTGATGGAAGAGGAGAAGGATGATCAGGATCTGGACCGACGCGGCTGAGGCGGGGCTCCTCGACCGCCTGGGGGAGCGTGGCAGCACGTTCCTCTACCAGCCTGGTGCTCCGCCGGCCCGGGCCGTGTCGGTGACCATGCCGGTGCGCCTGTCTTCCTGGGATCGGCCTTATGGGCTTCCTCCCATCTTCGAGATGAACCTGCCGGAAGGCGTTCTGCGCGAACGGCTCCGTCTGGCTTTCGCCAAAGCCACCGGCAGCTTCGATGAATTCGATCTGCTGGCCATCGTCGGCCGCTCGCAGGTCGGGCGCATCCGCTATACCGGCGAGAAGGAATCCCTCAGTGAGAACGTGCCCTTTCAGTCCGTTGAGGAGATCCTGGAGAAGAGCCGCGGCAGCGACCTCTTTCGCTATCTGCTTGAAAAATTTGCTACCTTCTCCGGAATCAGCGGGGTCCAGCCCAAAATTCTGGTGCGCGATGAGGCTGCCTCGCTCCCCCTCAGCCAGTCAAAGCAAAGGCTTTCCGAAAGCTATCGGGGCGCCACGCACATTGTGAAGTTCTGGGACCAGAATGAGTTCCCGCAGCTTGCCGCCAACGAATACTTCTGCCTCCGTGCTGCGGAAAGGTGCGGGCTCGAGGTCCCACGCTATCGTCTCGCCGAAGACGCGCTGGCGCTCGTCATCGATCGTTTCGATCTACGCCCGGACGGCACTTACCGCGGCTTCGAAGATTTCTGCGTGCTCAACGCTCGCCGCACTGAGGAGAAATACCGCGGCAGCTACGAAACTTCGGTGATGAAGCGTTTCGCCCAGTTCGCGAATTCTTTGAACGTAGGTGAGGATCTGGAGCGGCTCTTCACCCTGATCGTCCTCAACTGCGCTCTTCGCAACGGGGATGCGCACCTGAAGAACTTCGGCATTGTCTATGACGACGTGAATGGAGAGGCGCGCCTGGCCCCGGTGTATGACCTGGTGACCACAGCGGTCTATCTGCCCAGCGACAGCATGGCGCTCACGCTCAACGGTTCGACGCAATGGGCCAGCGCGAAGGAACTTCAGCGTCTGGGCGAGACGCGCCTGGGAGCATCTCCCGCGCGGGTGCGCGCCATTCTCGACCGAGTCGCCGAGGCGATGGCTGCCACCTCCGCTGATCTCAGCGCCTACACAAAACTCCATCTGGACTTTGCCGAAGTCAGCCATCGCATGCTGCTGGAGTGGGAAAAGGGCCTCGTGCACTCGCTGCAACCGGCGTGATTGACTGCGGGTCATGCAGAATCTGCAACATAGCCGAACGCTGCCATCGAAAATGAGGTGTCCGGCTACAGGCAACAGGCTGCCTTACAGGCTCGGCGTGGCAATCTGCTCGTACTCCTGTCCGGACGCGCCCGGCAGCAGGACCCAGAGCGTATAGATCGCCAGAACCGTCCCGGTAATCGGCCGGATCAGCGTGAGGAACGCGGTCACAATGGCCAGCGCCCGCGCCCACGGATACCGTCGCAGCAGAGCATATCCGGCGGCCAGACTCAGGATCGCACGGCCAGCCAGAATGATCGTGATCATGGGAATGAACCAGGGCATGTGAGCAAAGGGGAAGCCGGAGAATCCATCGAATCCATGGCTGAACGGAAGATCTCTCCCCCGGAAGAACCCCGCCAGGAAGGGCGCGATCATCATCCAGTGCAGCAGTGTCCATCCCGCGTAGACAATCCACAGAATGCCCAGGGTATGCACGTGCCGATGCACCCGGCTCCAGATCCAGGGTGGGGGCGGGGTCGTCGGAATTGCCGCTACCTGGCGGCCGCACCGGGGGCAATACGGCTGGTACGGATCCATCGGCTGACCGCAAGCGCTGCAAAACATAGCCACCTCCCAACAACGGACACTCAGGAGTACGCAACCGGGCACCGTCCGGTTCCGGACATCGTAGCGGAAACCCTCCGCAACGGCCCCGCCAGGATAATCTGGTTCTTTCGGGAGAATGCATGTCCTGGTTTCGGCGGGAAGACAACAAGATCGAGTCGGGAGCAAACCGGGTGCGTACCGAGGGCCTCTGGACCAAGTGCGCCGGATGCGGTCAGACACTGTGGAAGGCCGAGCTCGACGCCAACCTCCAGGTCTGCCCCAAGTGCGGCAAACACAGCCGCATCGCTGCCCGGGAACGCATCGAGAGCCTCCTCGAACCCGGCTACGAGCTGGTGGACGGCGAGCTCAAGTCCACGGATCCGCTGGAATTTTCCGATCTGAAGTCCTACAAGGGCCGCCTGAAGAAAGCCCGAGCCGACACCGGCCTCAACGACGCCATCATCAACGCCCAGGGCCTGCTCGGTCCGCATCGCGTGATCCTCAGCGTCATGGAGTACGGCTTCATTGGCGGCAGCATGGGCTCCGTGGTTGGCGAGACGATCGCCCGCGCCATCGATCGGGCTCACGATCAGCGACAGCCGCTCATTACCGTGGCTGCCTCCGGCGGCGCACGCATGATGGAAGGCATCGTCAGCCTGATGCAGCTGGCCAAAGTCGCTACAGCTCTCGCTCGCCTCGACGATGCCCGTGTCCCATTTATCTCGATCCTGACCGACCCGACCACCGGCGGCGTGACCGCCAGCTTCGCCATGCTGGGAGATCTGAATATTGCCGAGCCGGAAGCGCTGATCGGCTTCGCCGGGCCTCGCGTCATCGAGCAGACCATCCGGCAGAAGCTGCCCGAGGGCTTCCAGCGCTCGGAGTTCCTGCTCCAGCACGGCTTCCTCGACGCAATCGTCTCTCGCCGCGAGATGAAGTCGTATCTCATCCGCGCGCTGGACTTCATGCAGATCCCAGGAGCGGCCTGAGCCGGGC
>JBAUZR010000613.1:0-2551 GCA_049585375.1 Acidobacteriaceae bacterium | reverse complement strand
ATGTTCAGCTTCGGCAAGAACAAGACCGAGGCTCGGATCACAGGAGAGTTTTACACGAATGCCGTGCACGTGATGGAAGGCGCGACTGCCCTCGCCGGCGAAAAGCCCGTGACCGACTACCCTCAGGCCGGACCCGCCGCGCCCTGCTCCGCCTTTCAGGCCCACGCCAACTACGTCGCGCTGCCGCCCTCGGAAGCCTTCCGCATCGAGTACTGGCTCCTCGAGGACGCGAAGCTCCGCCGCCAGCCTGCTGAGAAAGAACTCAGCCGCCGCATTGCCCTCATCGTTGGCGGAGCCAGCGGCATCGGCCGTGCCGCCGCTCTCCTCGCCGCCGAACGCGGCGCGCACATCGTCATCGCGGACCGCGACCTCTCCGGAGCCGAAGCCGTTGCCCAGGAGCTCCGCCCCATCGCCGGCAAAGAAGCCGTCTCCGCCACCGCCGTTGACATCCGCAGCCGCGACAGCATCGTCGCTGCCCTCCGCGCTACGGCTGCTCTTTACGGTGGCCTCGACATTCTCATCAACACCGCCGCGATCTTTCCCTCATCGCCCGCCGGCTCCATTGGCGACGCCGCCTGGTCCTCCACTCTCGACCTCAACGTCACCGCGAACTACATCCTCGCCGACGAAGCCGCAAAGATCTTCGCCGCCCAGGACCTCGACGGCGCCATCGTCCTCACCAGCTCCGCGAATGCCGTCGTTCCCAAGCGCGGCAGCGAAGCCTACGATGTCAGCAAGGCCGCGCTCAGCCACCTCGTCCGCGAACTCGCCGTCTCCCTCGCGCCCAAAGTCCGCGTCAACGGCATCAGTCCGGCTACCGTTGTCAAAGGCTCCACGATGTTTCCCCGCGACCGCGTGATCGCCTCGCTCACCAAATACAAACTCGCCTTCGACCCTGCCGCCTCCGACGACGACCTCCGCAATCAGCTCGCTTCCTTCTACGCGCAGCGCACCCTGACGCACCAGCCCATCGATCCCTCTGACTGCGCACAGGCCATCCTCTTCCTCGCCGGCCCCCAAACCCGCTGCACCACCGGCCATCTCATCCCCGTCGATGGTGGACTGCCCGAGGCCTTCCTCCGGTGACCCGCCCAGCTCTCGTCGCTATCGACCTCGGCGCCGAGAGCTGCCGCGTCTCCCTCCTCCGCTGGACCCTCCCCGACACCCCCGCCATCTCCATCGTCCACCGCTTTCCCAACGCCCCGTGGTCGCCTGAAGAATCCGGCCGCAACCCCTCCGGCGTTCGCTGGAACCTCGACCGCATCTGCCAGGAACTCGACCGCGGCCTCCGCGCCTGCGCCGAACGCACCCCCGAAGGCATCGCTTCGATCGGCGTTACCGGATGGGCCGTCGATTACGTCCGACTCGATTCCTCCGGCCACCCCATCGCCCCGCCCTTCTGCTATCGCGATCCCCGTACCAATGCCGCCCTCGAAGCCGTCCACCGCATCATCCCGCCCGAGCAGCTCTACGCCCGCACCGGCGTTCAGATCCAGCCCATCAACACGATTTATCAGCTTTACGCCGACAAGCTCGCCGGCATCCCTGACTCCACTCCCTGGGTCAATCTCCCGGAGTACATCCTTCACTGGCTCGGCGCCCCCCGCATCGCCGAGTACACCAACGCCACCCACACCGCCCTCATCGATCCCATCTCCCGCACCTGGTCCGACGACCTCTTCGCCGCCCTCGGCTTCGACCGCTCCGCCGCGCCCCCGCTCGTCGCGTCCGGAACCACCCTCGGCCTCATCCGTTCCGATCTCCGCCAGATTCCCGCCTTCGAGCAGACCCAGCTCATCGCACCCGCCTGTCACGACACTGCCTCCGCAATTGCCGGCATCGCCGTCTCCGGTTCAGCAGCCTGGGCCTACATCAGCTCCGGTACCTGGTCCCTCATCGGTATGGTTCTCCCCGAACCCTGCCGCACCCCGGAAGCCTTTGCCGCCGGCTTCACGAATCTCGGCGCGGCCGGCGGCGGCATCCTCTTTCATCGCGGACTCCCCGGCATGTGGCTCCTCCGCCAGTGTCTCGCGCATTGGGAAGACAAACGAGGCTGGTCTCTGCCCGACCTCATCGCCGAAGCTCGGTGTCTGCCGGCCCCCGACGCCCTCATCGATCTCGACGACCCCGGTTTGCTCCCGCCCGGCGACATGCCTGCCCGCATCAACGCCCAGCGCCGCCGCCACGGTCTCCCGCCGCTCCCTGAAGGCTGCGACGCCGCGCCCGATTACGCCAACCTCATCTTCCACTCCCTCGCGCATCGCTACGCGTCCCTGCTCGCCGACATCGCCCGCATCACAGGACACCACGCCCAGCGCCTCTGCATCGTCGGAGGCGGCAGCCGCAATGATTATTTAAATGACTTAACCGCGCAGGCTGCAGGAATTCCCGTCGAACGCCACGCCGTCGAAAGCTCCACGCTCGGCAACTTCGCCATCCAGCTCGCCCGCCTCAATTCGGGGAGTCCGTCTCAATCCCGTGATGGCGTCTCCGCCCCGGCAATCGTCGACGAAGCCCATCGTCTCGTCCACGCCGCCCCACTCACCTAGCC
>JBAUZR010000612.1:0-2617 GCA_049585375.1 Acidobacteriaceae bacterium | reverse complement strand
GGCGAGAGGACGCGCGCCTGACCCGCGGCGTTTCGCGGGCCAGGTACAATAGAAAAGTGAAGCTGTTTATCCGGGCTGGCTCCCTGCGGCCCAGGTTTTGACCCCATCCCGGACACTCTCCGGGATTTTTCTTTCAGGATTCTTTTCATCTATGCCCCCAAAAAACATTTCGACCGATGTTTCCTCTCCCACCCTGCGCGAGACGACGTTGAACGCCTTCCGCCGCTGGGGCTATCTGCAGGCCCAGCTCGATCCGCTGGGTCAGTACCTGCAGCCCATGAGCGTGGCAGAGCTCGACCTCGACAATGAATTTGTCGCCGAGTCGCGGCGGGTCTACTGCGGCACTATTGGCGCTGAGTTCATGCATATCGATGACCACGATCGGCGCGCCTGGCTCGCGCAGAAGCTGGAGGCCGAGGCGCCAGCCGTCGATCAGCAGCGCATCCTCGAACTGCTGGCGCGCGCCGATCTCTTTGAGCAGGTGATTCAGTCGCGCTATCTGGGGACGAAGCGGTTTTCGCTGGAAGGCGTCACGGCGCTGATCCCCTTCCTCGACGAGTTGCTGAACCGCGCGGCAGAGCTGGGTGCTCAGCGATCGATTATGGGCATGAGCCATCGCGGCCGGCTGAATGTGATGGTGAATACGCTGGGCAAATCGCCGACGGACATCTTTGCCAAGTTTGAAGATGTGGACCCGCGCAGCATTCTGGGCGGCGGCGATGTGAAGTATCACGTGGGCGCGACCGGTGAGTTCCCTGCCCGCAACGGCAGCACGGTGGCGCTGCATCTGGCGTCGAATCCCAGTCATCTTGAAGCGGTCGATCCGGTGGCCATGGGGCGCGCGCGGGCCTGGCAGGATCGCTATGGAGCGGACGGAGTCGAGCGTGTGCTCCCGGTGGTCATCCACGGCGACGCGGCCTTCGCCGGACAGGGCATCTGGGCCGAGACGATGAATATGGCCGGCATCGACGGTTATTCGGTGGGCGGCGGGATCCACATCGTGGTGAATAATCTCATCGGCTTCACCGCGGAGCCGGCGGAAACGAACTCAACCCGGTTTTCGACGGACCTGGCGAAGCGCCTGGCCATACCCATCTTTCACGTCAACGCCGAGGACCCGGGCGCTGTGGTGCGCGTCGCGGCGCTGGCTGCAGAGTATCGGTATGCATTCCACACCGATGTGGTCGTGGATCTGATCGGATATCGGCGGCATGGGCACAGCGAGGTGGACGATCCGACCGTGACCCAGCCGCTGCGCTATGCGCGCATCAAGGATCATCCGCCGCTCTTTGAGATTTACGCGCAGCAGATTGGTGCGGATGCCGCTGGCCTGGCGAAAAAGCTGCAGACGGAATTCGCCGACGCCCAGAAGAATGCGGCGACGACCCGAAAAAAGCCGGTGCTGGTGCAGATGCCGGAGTACTGGAGCCGCTACCACGGCGGCGCCTGGAAACCGCAGCTGGAGGTTGACACCGGACTGCCGCGCGAGCGGATTCAGGAGATCGCCGACAAGCTGACGCGCTATCCCGACGAATTTCATATTCACCCCAAGATCAGGAAATTGCTGGAGCAGCGTGCGTCGATGGGCCGCGGCGAGCATGCCTTCGACTACGGTATGGCCGAGGCGGTCGCCTTTGGATCCTTGCTGCTGGAGGGCACGCCGGTGCGTCTGAGCGGGCAGGACAGCCAGCGCGGGACCTTCAACCAGCGCCACAGCGTGCTGATCGACATTGAGAACGAGCAGCGCTGGATGCCGCTGAATCACCTCGGCCCCGAGCAGGCGCCGTTCAGTGTTTATAACTCCCTGCTGTCGGAGGCGGGCGTGCTCGGTTTTGAGTACGGATACAGCCGCGACTATCCCGAAGGCCTGGTTCTTTGGGAGGCGCAGTTCGGCGATTTCGCCAACGGCGCGCAGGTCGTCATCGATCAGTTCATTGTTGCAGCAGAAGACAAGTGGGGCCTGCTGAGCGGGCTGGTGCTGCTGCTGCCGCACGGCTATGAGGGTCAGGGGCCGGAGCACTCCAGCGCGCGCATCGAGCGGTACCTGCAACTCGCGGCCCGCGACAACATCCAGATCGCGCAGCCCTCGAATGCGGCGCAGTATTTTCATCTGCTGCGGCGACAGGCTCTGCGCGCGTGGCGGAAGCCGCTGGTGGTCTTTACGCCGAAGAGCATGCTGCGCCATCCGGATGCGGTTTCGCCCATTGAGGATTTAACGCGTGCGCGCTTTCTGCCGGTTATTCCTGAGACGGAGGTTCAGGATGCGCAGCGACTGCTGATTGCCAGCGGCAAAATCGGCCATGAGCTGCGCATGGAGCGGGCGAAGCGGAAAGATTTCAAAACGGGCATTCTCTTCCTCGACCAGTTCTATCCCTGGCCGGAGGCGGAGCTGAAGGCGGCGATTGCCGCGCATCCGAATGCGCGTGAAATCGTCTGGGTGCAGGAGGAGCCGGCCAATATGGGCGGATTCGGTTTCGTTATGCCGCGCTTGCGGCGCCTCGCCGGCGACTTGCAGGTGCTGAGCGTGAAACGCTCGGCCGCGGCCAGCCCTGCGACGGGCTCCGCCAAAGCGCATGAAATGGAGCAGAAGACGCTGATCCAGCTGGCACTCAAAGAC
>JBAUZR010000611.1:0-2357 GCA_049585375.1 Acidobacteriaceae bacterium | reverse complement strand
GCACGATGACGGTGGGCGTGAACTTCTTCGGGATGCACTACGCGCATAACTCGACCTATTTCACTTATGGTCAGGGTGGTTACTTCAGCCCGCAGTCGTATTTCCTGGCGAGTGTGCCGGTAACGTTGCAGGTGGAGCAGGGCTGGAATCTGCGGTACACAATCACGGGCGCGTTCGGGGTGCAGGCGTTCCAGCAGGACAGCGTGCCGTACTTCCCGCTGGACTCGGCGCTGGAGGCTGCAAATAACAATCCTTCGTACTCGGCGCAGACGGTGGTGAGCGGCAACTATGACCTGAAGGCGGAGGCGGCGTATCACCTGAGCGACCACTGGTACGCGGGGGGATTTGCAGACCTGAATAATACGCGCGACTACAACGATCAGGTCGTGGGTTTCTATGTACGGTTCCTGATCCGGCCGCAGGTGCCTTCCGATGACGGGCCGACGGGGTTGTATCCGTGGGATGGGCTGAGGCCGTACCAGGCGCCGTAGGGCTGCGGAGCCGCGAGCTCGAGGAAGAACGCGTCCCATTGGTCGCGAGTTACGCAGTTGAATCAAAGGTAACTTACTTTATTTAGGCATTGCGAACCCGCGCAAAAGTGTGTGAAATGCCGACGTAATCCCTGTTTCTTTTTTGCGAGGCTCTGCCGTGGTTCGATTTGCTGGTAGTCGTTGTCTGTTTGCTGTCCTCCTTTGGTCCTGTGCCGCGCCGGTGTTTGGCGCCACGTGGACGCAGCCTACCCCCGAAGAGCTGAAGATGACGGTCGACCCGGCAGCGCCGGACGCGCCTGCGGTGTATCTGTATCGCGATGAACGGATCGACGATAAGGTGCACTACGAGCGGGTGTATGCACGGATCAAGATCCTGACCGCGAAGGGCAAGGAAGAGTTCGGCGATATCGAACTGCCGTACCAGGCGCATGGCTTCGGGATTCGAGGCATCGAGGCGCGGACCATTCACGCGGACGGGACCGTGGTTCCGTTTACCGGAAAGCCCTACGACAAAGAGCTGGTGAAGACCGGCGACACGAAGATCATGGCCAAGGTCTTCAGCATGCCGGATGTGGAGGTGGGCAGCATTCTGGAGTACCAGTACGAGTTGCAGTACGACGACACCTATGTGGAGCCGCCGCACTGGTTCGTGCAGCAAAACGTTTACGTGCACAAGGCGCACGACCACTTTGTGGCGATGGATCTGAGCGGGAGCCGCTTCGTGACGGTGACGGATCCGATGGGCAAGGAGCGGACGGCGACGCGGCTGCTTTATTACCAGGATCTGCCTGGGGGCGCGAAGGTGAAAGATCAGATGGACGGATACGACCTGACGGTGGAGAATATTCCGCCGCTGCCGGATGAAGAGTATTCGCCGCCGATGGGCAGCTTCTCGTACCGGGTAATTTTTTACTATTCGCCTGAGGTTACGGGGGCGGATTTCTGGAAGGACGAAGGGAAGACGTGGTCGAAGGACGTGAACCGTTTTGCCGAACCTTCGGATGCGATTCGCCAGGCGGTGGCGCAGATTACCGCACCGGGCGACAGCGACGAGCAGAAGCTCAGGAAGATCTACGCGGCAGTGATGGGACTCGAAAACACGAGCTTCACCCGGGAGCATTCCACGGAGGAGAACCGTGCGGAAGGGCTGCATGTGAAGACGGCGGCGGATATCTGGGCGCAGAAGCGGGGCAGCGATGACGAGATCGCACGGCTGTTCATTGCGATGGGGCGCGCGGCGGGGATGAAGGCCGATGCCATGATCGTGGCCAACCGCGACGAGAATTTTCTGAACACCGGGTATCTGAGCTGGAACCAGCTGGAAGATGAGATTGCGATTGTGACCGTGGGCGGGAAAGAGATGTACTTCGATCCCGGGGAACGGTACTGCGAGTTTGGCCACCTGCACTGGCGGCACACGCAGGTGCAGGGAATGCGGCAGATGGACAGCGGGCCGGTACTGGCGGTGACGCCGGGCGCGTCGTACTCAGACAATCGCGTGGTGCGGATTGCGGAGCTGCAACTGGGCGCTGATGGGTCGCTGAAGGGTGTGATCCGCATTGCGATGACGGGAGTGGAGGCGCTGCGTTGGCGGCAACGGGCGCTGGCCACGGACGAGACAACGATTAAGAAGGAGTTCGAAGACGAGCTGCAGCAGCGGGTTCCGAACGGAGTGGTGGTGAAGACGAACCACTTTCTGGGATTGACCGATCCCGGCAGCCAGTTGATGGCGGTGGTGGACGTGAGCGGCAGCATGGGCACGGTGACGGGGAAGCGGGTGTTCATTCCGGGTGCATTTTTCGAGGCGCGGGTGAAGCCGCTGTTTGCGGAGACGAAGCGGGAGAATCCCGTAGACCTGCGCTATCC
>JBAUZR010000610.1:0-14279 GCA_049585375.1 Acidobacteriaceae bacterium | reverse complement strand
ACCAAGCCCTTTGCACCACGCGAGCTACTGGCTCGCGTGAAGGCAGTGCTGCGGCGTTTCGAACGGCCGTCCACGCCCTCTGCCATCGCGTTTGAAGATGTGGAGATCGACGCCAGCGCCATGCAGCTGAAGGTGCGAGGAAGTCTCACCACCACGACGGCCACCGAATTCCGGCTGCTCGATTACCTGGCCAGGCATCCCGGTCGCGTCTTCAGCCGCGATCACCTGCTTGATGCCGTGTGGGGCGACGCTCGCTTCGTTACGCCCCGCTCCGTTGATGTCTATGTGCGCCGCATACGGGAAAAGATCGAAACGGATCCCGAGAATCCCCGCTATCTGAAGACGGTCCGCGGGGCCGGATACCGTTTCGAGATTCCTAAAGCGGCCGAACGGGCCGCCAGCTAGAATTACTGGGATGACGATCCCGGAACTGCTGCAGCAGGAGTTTACCGAAGAAGGTGCCGGAACCCGGCGCATCCTCGAGCGCGTACCCGAAGCCAGCTTCGCCTGGAAGCCTCACGCGAAGTCCATGACCCTGGGCCGCCTGGCGTCCCACGTGGCCGACCTGCCCAACCGCTGTGTCACGATCGCGACCACCGATACCTTCGTCCGCAACCCGGGAACCGCTCCGTTCCAGGCGGGAACCACAGGCGACCTCCTGACCCACTTCGATGAGGCCGCTGCTGCGGCTAAAGCCGCGCTGAGCGCCCTCCGTGAGGACCAGCTCTCCGCCGTCTGGACTCTGAAATTCGGAGAACAGACCATGGCTGCGCTGCCGCGTGCTTTGGCGCTTCGCCGAATCTTTCTCAATCACCTGATTCATCACCGCGGGCAGCTCGGTGTCTACCTGCGCCTGCTGGATATTCCAATCCCGGGAATATACGGCCCTTCGGCGGACGATCCGCGCTGATTCCGTCCCGTATCGCTTCCAGAGCCGGAGCAGGCGATAATGAATCCACTCAGGATGGCCGCGTGACCGGCAACGTGTTTTCCAAATTACTCTTCTCGTTTGTTCTGGTGCTGTGCATCGGAACTGCCATCCTCGACTTTTCCTTCCGCAATATCGTCGAGCACTCCCTCCACGAGCAAGCCGGCGTCGAATCGCTCGGCGCGATGCAGAAGGCGGCGGCCCTGCACATTCTGCGCTGGGACCTGCTCATCGCTTCTCTGATCTCTCTGGTCGTCGCCACGCTCGTATCCGCGTGGTTTGCGAAGCGGATCGCCATTCGCCTGCGGCGGATCGTCGCCTTCTCGAATCGGATCGCTGCCGGGGACTTCACTGCGCGTATCGAAGAGGACGCCACCGACGAAATTGGGGAAGTAGCGCTGGCTCTTGATGCCACCGCCGGGCGCCTCGAACAGTCCTTTTACGCACTACAGAGCAAACAGCGCGAGCTGGCGGCTCTGCTGGACTCCATGCAGGAAGCCGTCGTGGCTGTGAACGGAGTCGGGCAGGTGAGCTGGTCCAATGCGGTGATGCAGCGCATAGCGCCGGGGGCGGTGCGGGCCGGCAAGGCGCTGGTGGTCAGTGTGCGCGATCCGGAGATTCTGCGCTGCGTGGAGGCAGCCCTGAGCGAGCGTCGCATCGTCTCCGGACGCGCCATTTCCGTCGTGCCCGGCCGCGCCTACGAGGTGAGCGCCGCCCCCACGCCCGATGGCGGAGCGGTCGCCGTTCTCCACGACGTGACCGAAATCGAGCGCGCGGAGAAAATGCGCCGCGACTTCATCGCCAATGTTTCCCACGAGCTCCGCACGCCGCTTACTTCCATCTCCGGCTACGTGGAGACGCTGCTTGAAGATGAAATGGAACTCCCGGGCCACGCCCGCGAATTCATGGCGATCATCATGAAGAACGCCCGCCGCGTCAACCGGCTGACCGAGGATCTGCTGGCTCTTGCCCAGGTGGAGTCCGGCGAGCACAAGCCGAAGGTGCAGCCCGTTCGGGCATCGGCTCTTGTGCACGATGCAATCGAATCGCTGGCCGGTATGACCGTCGAATCGGGGATCGCGCTCGAGGCTGGTGAGAAGACGGACACGCTTGTTCTGGCAGACGTGGATGCCATGACCCAGGTTTTCGGGAACTTGATCGAGAATGCCATGAAGTACGGGGCCTCCGGACACAGGGTGGTCGTGGGCGCGCGATCGGTGGAGAATGCGGTGGAGTTCTACGTACAGGATTTCGGCCAGGGTATGGCTCTGGAACATCTGGATCGCATCTTTGAGCGGTTCTACCGCGTCGATAAGGCGCGCTCCCGCGAATCGGGCGGCACAGGGCTGGGTCTGGCGATTGTGAAACACATTGTCATCGCACATCGCGGGACAATCCGCGTCGAGAGCGAGCTCGGCGTGGGTGCGACCTTTTTCTTCACGCTGCCGACGGCCGCAGTCGAGCCTGTCGGAGAACCCGCAGAGCCGGCGGTCAAAGCGGAAATCCGCTGACGGGAGCCCAATCCCACTACAATGAAGCATGCCCGCAAGGACCGTCCACGCCGTCTGTTCCCATGACTGTCCCGACTCCTGCGGGGTGCTGGTTACCATTGACGAGAGCGGGCGTGCGACTCGACTGCGCGGCGACCCGGAGCATCCGGTAACTCGTGGCTTTCTCTGCGGCAAGGTCGCCAAATACCTCGACCGCGTCTACTCGCCCGATCGCCTTTTATATCCCATGCGGCGGCGGACAGATGCTCCCAAAGGACCCCTGCCCTGGCGGCGTGAGGCGGAGGCTTTCGAGCGGATCTCCTGGGACGAAGCCCTCGGGACGATTGCCGCTCGACTGGCTTCCGTGGCTGCCGAGTTTGGGCCCGAATCCATCCTGCCCTACTCCTATGCCGGCACCATTGGCCTTCTCGGGTACGCCTCGATGGACCGCCGCTTCTTTCACCGGCTGGGCGCCTCGCAGCTGGCACGCACGATTTGCTCGGAAACCGGCGGACAGGCGCTCAAGACCGTCTACGGCCAGAAGCTCGGCACTGACACCGAGGCCTTCCGACACGCGAAGCTGATTGTTGCCTGGGCCGCTAACATTCACGGCAACAATATTCATCTCTGGCCCTTCGTCGAGGAGGCGCGCCGCAACGGGGCGCAGCTTGTGGTCATTGATCCCTACGCAACCCGTACCGCGCGCGCCGCCGACTGGCATATTCCCATCCGCCCCGGCACCGATTCCGCCCTGGCACTCGGGCTGATGCACATCCTGATCCGCGATCGGCTTTATGACGTGGACTATGTCGCCCGCTGGACCTGCGGCTTCGAGTCGCTCCAGGAGCGGGTCGCCGCTTATCCTCCGGCGCGCGTTGCAGCTGTTACCGGCATCCCGGTGGCGGATGTGGAGCGGCTCGCCCGCTTGTATGGAACCACCGTACCGGCGGTCATCCGACTGAACTACGGAGTGCAGCGCAGCGACAATGGCGGCGCGGCCGTTCGCGCCATTGCCATGTTGCCGGCTCTGACCGGCGCGTGGAAACACTACGGTGGCGGCCTCCAGCTCTCGACCAGTGGGGCTTTTCGCTTTGACAGCGAAGCACTGGAGCGGCCGGACCTGATGCTGGCCAGTCCGCTTGGTCGTCCGGCCAGGGTGGTGAACATGTCGACACTCGGCGAGGCGCTCACTGAACTGAGCAATCCCGCCGTCCACGCGCTCTTTGTCTACAATTCCAATCCCGCAGCGGTAGCGCCCGATCAGGCGGCAGTCCTGCACGGGCTCTCGCGCGCCGACCTCTTCACCGTCGTTCACGAGCAATTCTTCACCGATACCGCCGACTATGCCGATATCGTGCTGCCGGCGACCACGTTTCTTGAGCACAAGGACATTCAGGGCGCCTACGGCCACTATTACGTCCAGCTTTCGGAACAGGCGATCGCTCCCCTGGGTGAAGCCCGCTCGAACGTCTGGCTCTTCTCGCAACTGGCCCAGCGCATGGGCTTCCCGGAGCCCTGCTTTCGCGACGGGCCTGACGATTTGATCGCGCAGGCTCTAGGCTCCTCCGGGCGCGACGAGCAGCACCCATGGCTGGCCGGTATCACCCCGGAGACACTCGGCAGCGCCGGAGGCATGCAGCGGCTTCGCTTCGGCGACGATCCGAACCAACCCTGCTTCCTTCCGTTCGCCGAGGGCCCATTTCCCACACCGAGCGGCAAAGTCGAGTTTTACTCCGCCACGCTGGCCGCGCAGGGCCTTGACCCGCTGCCCGCCTTTCAGCCCGCACCGGAGTCGCGGCACACAGCCGCGCATGATCGTTATCCGCTGGAGTTCCTGCCCCGCAAGGCAGATAACTACATGAACTCGACGTTTCCCAATCTCCCCGGGCATCGGGATATGGAAGCCGCTTACAACGGCGTTCTCGAAATCCACGCCGAGGACGCTGCCGTACGGGGTATTGTCGAGGGCGACGCCGTCGAGGTCTTCAACGATCGCGGAAGCCTCAGTCTGCGCGCTCATGTGAATGGCGCGGTCGAGGCCGGCGTCGTGGCCGCGCGCCTGAACTGGAATAAGCTTTCCGCTGGCGGCCACAATGTAAACCTCCTCACGTCGCAGCGCCTCAATGACCTCGGCGGCGGCCCCGTTTTCTATTCGGTACTCGTCGAGGTGCGTAAAGCCGCGATACCTTCCAACGCAGCCCTCTGATCTTCGATAAACTGTTCCCAATCTCCCCAGGCAGTTCCTTTTCGCCATCGCTGCTGTACGGGGATAGAACTGGAGTGATATTTTCCCGCCGATGGCGCGCAGGAATCAGACATACGCGCTGCCCTGCGGCGAGCAATATGCAGCCCGGGATTGGCGTCGCCGCGCCCTGGTTTTGCGCTGATATAATCGCCTTTTCCCAAAGATTGGCCGGATTTTGAGCAGTGAGGGTGTGCTTATTTTTCCCGTGAACTTCTGGAGCGCTGGCTCCCCGCACGTATTCAGCAGGAAATGGCGCCGGCTCCTGGGCCGCTCCCTGATGGTGGTTCTCCTTCTGGCTGGTGCCGTGCCGGGTGCGCCTTTGTTTGCTCAGGAGGGACAGGCCTCTCCGGCCCCTGCCGGTCAGCAGAAGATTATCGAGATTCGTGTCATCGGCTACCGCCGGATTCCCAAAGAAACGATCCTGGCCCGCATGTTCAGCCGGGTCGGCGAGCCGTTCGACCCCCTCACTGTCGAGCGCGACTTCAACTCCCTCTGGAACACCGGCTATTTCACGGATGTTCGGATCGAGAAAGAGGACACGCCCCAGGGCATCATCCTCGACGTCTTCGTCCGCGAAAAGCCCACCATTCGCGACATTACCTATAAGGGCCTCAATTCCGTCACGCAGTCCGACGTTCTCGACCGCTTCAAGAAGGAAAAGGTCGGGCTTTCGGTCGAGAGCCAGTATGACCCGGCACGGATCGCACACGCCGTCACGGTGATCAAGGAAATGCTGGCGGAGCACGGTCACCAGTTCGCGACAGTGCGCCCCGAGGTCAAGGACATCCCGCCCGCCTCCGTCCAGCTGATCTTCAATGTGAAGGAAGGGCCGACCGTTAAGGTTGGCAAGATCACCTTCAGCGGGAACCGCCATGTCAGTTCCCGCAACCTCCGCGAGGCGATGCGGAACCTGCGGCCGGTAGGCCTTCCTCACTCAATCATTTTCGAGAACCTGTTCGCGCGTACTTATGACGCCAGCAAGCTCGAGGAAGACTCCGAGCGGGTACGCCTGGCGTATGAGGACAGAGGCTACCTGCGCGCGGCAGTGGGTCAACCGCAGACCCACATCCGCAACGAGAGCGGGCTCTCCCTGTTCACCTTCCGCCCCCGCAAAGGCAAGCGAATCGATATTCACATGGATATCGAGGAAGGCGAGCGCTACCGCCTGGAAGGGATCAAGTTCACGGGCAATATCGGCCAGGCCAATCCCAGGGCTCTGCGCGCTATCTTCAATATCAAAGACGGCGCCATCTTCAACGCCACCGCCTTCCGCAAAGGCCTCGACAACCTGCGCAAGGCTTATAGCCAGGATGGATACATCGATTTCAGTGCCATCCCGACGCCTTCGTTCGACGATGCCAATCACACCGTCACCTGGAGTATCGACTGCGACGAAGGCAAGCAGTTCACCGTCTCGCGCATTGAGTTCCAGGGCAACACGGTAACCCGCGATTTCGTTATTCGCCGCGAGCTGCTCCTGCAGGAGGGCCAGGTCTACAACAGCCACCTGTGGGAGCTCAGTCTTCTGCGTCTCAACCAGCTCCAGTACTTCAACGAGCTGCGGGTCGATCAGGATTCCGAGACGCACCAGAATACGGAAGCCGGGACCGTAGACCTGCTGCTTAAGGTGCAGGAGAAGGGCAAGAACTCCATCGGTCTCAATGGCGGCGTCAGCGGCCTGTCGGGAGCGTTTCTTGGCCTGAACTACCAGACCAACAACTTTCTCGGGCTGGGCGAAACCCTCAGCGTCCAGGCGAATGCCGGCAGTTTGAACCGTCAGCTCATGTTCTCCTTCAATGAGCCCTACGTTCGGAACAGGCCGCTTAACCTGGGATTCCAGGTCTTCGACAACAAGACCGACTACAACGCCTCCAAGAGCTACTCCCTCACCGGCACCACCGGCAACCAGAGTTCCGCTATCTCGTCACTGCTGCAGAACTACAACCAGGGCCGCAAGGGGTTCACCCTCTCCGCCAGCTATCCGGTCCGTCACTTCAGCCTCTTTGGCTTCTCGCGGGTGGGCGCCACCTATTCCTGGGACAGTTCTACCGTTCGCGCCTTCAGCCAGGCTTCGAGCAACCTGTTCCAAACGCTGGCCTTCCGCAGCGGCATTCAGGGGCAGAACGCCCTGGAGGGCATCGTCACCAGTTCGGCGATGTTCAGCTACAACTCCAGCAACATCGACAGCAATTATCTGCCGCACTCCGGGCAGTCCCTTGCGGCGACCGTGCAGATCGCCGGCATCTGGGGCAGCGTTCGATACATCCGGCCTGTAGTCGAATACAAGCGCTTCGCGCCGGTTAAGGGATTCTGGTTCAATAAGCAGGGGCGCAATACCCTTGGTATGCGCCTGCAAGCCGTTTACATCAGAGGATTTGGCGGCGATGTGGCGCCGCCCTTCGATCGCCCGTCGGCCGGCGGTGAGCAGGATATCCGTGGCTTCGACGTGCGTACCGTTACCCCTTATGGGTTCGTCCCGACCCGCGTGATGTTTGCCCTGACGAATCCTGATGGCTCGACGGTTCCGCGCGATCCTACCAACCCGAGTTTGGGGGCGATCGAGGTTCCGCTGCCGGTCTATGGCATCGCCACCATAGGCGGCGACACCCAGTTCACCGGCAACCTGCAGTACATGATTCCGATCTACGGGCGCACAGTAGGCTTTAACCTCTTCGATGACTTCGGCCTGGATATGGCGGTGAGCAACAGCCAGTTGCGCCAGAGTCCCGAAGGCATCGACGCCCTGAATTCGCCCCTTTACGGCTGCCCTAACTACATTAACGGGACCTGCCAGGGCGGCCAGCAGATTCGCTTCAGCCCTACCATCAATCCCATTCCAGGCACCAATTATGTGCCTCGTGATTCAGCCGGTGGCGAGTTGGATGTCATGATGCCGATCATCAATGCCCCTTTCCGCATCTACTACGCCGTCAATCCCTTGAAGCTCTTCACAGCGTTCACCCGGCAGAACCTGATTACTCGCAGCATGTTTCCTGCCGGAGGTGCAGGCGACTATTCCTATGCCGAGGCGGAACAGCTATACAACGGCTTGTACATCCTTCGGGAGCCCAGCAAGACTTTCCGCCTGACGGTGGCAACGACATTCTGACGCGAGAAAGGCCACCAGGTGCTGGGCTCTCGTCCCGAGAGGTTAACCCGGTTCGGCATGGGATTCGTTTGACGGCTCCCGTACCCGGACCTATAATTTGCCCAAGTTCCTGAGAATTTCTCTCTGTCCACATCTTTGCCCTCCCGGGTGGAATTTAAGGCCCGGACCTGCTCCGGCGAGTCAAGGGAGCAGCGATGGGAGAGAGCAAGAATGCGAACCAAGCCACCAGGAAGCCTAAGGAGTTTGTGAATTCCATGAAGCGTTCGTTGTCACTCGTTTGCGTGCTCGCGTCCGGATTGGGCGTCGTAGCCGTTGCTCAGGCCGCTCCGGCGAAACCGGACCCAACTGCCGCCGCTGCCTCCGTTCCGGTCACGGGCGCCACGAAAGTCGCCGTTATCAATTTCCAGCAGGCGGTCGGTCAGACTAACGAGTTTCAGCGCGACCTTGCTGACCTCCGCAAGAAGTATGAACCCCGCGAACAGACTCTCCAGCAGCAGAACACCGAAATTGAAGGCTTGAAAAAGCAGCTTCAGGACGCCGGTCAGAAGATCAGCGATGTGGATCGTCAGGAACGACTGCGTAGCATCGACGACAAAACCAAGAGCCTGCAGCGCTCCGCCGAGGACCTCCGCAACGACGAGCAGACCGACGGCCAGGAGACGTTCCAGCAGGTGGGTCAGAAGGTCTACGACGTGATGGTTTCCTATGCTCAGCAGCAGGGGTTTGGTCTGGTGCTCGATGCCAGCCAGCAGAACAGCGGCGTTCTGTGGCCCTCTCCGCAGTCGGACATCACCAAGGCGGTCGTCGAAGCCTATAACACGAAATCCGGCATTCCGGCTCCGGCAAACGTACCGTCAGCGCCCGCCCCGCACGCCGGCGGTGCTGCTGGTGCGTCCAGGACGACACCCCGGACCTCCACGCCGCACTGATCCAGGACTCTTTTCACGAAAAGCGGCCTCCCAGTTCGCTGGAAGGCCGCTTTTTCTATGGGAGCCCCTGTTGAAATCTTTGTGGAAGACTTCACGCCGGGCCGCGATGGATCAGAAAATCTCTCGCCTTTTGTGATTCATGGACGAGGTAGTGACCAAAATATTCCTTATTTATCAATAAGCTAGCTTGCCACATGCCATTGGTTACCACTGCAACACGATTGGAGGGCAACCTTGTCGGTTTTCCACAAACGGAATCAATACCCCGTGAACAGGGTTCCTCGCTGGCTGCCCTTTTAACGCACGATTCCCCGCTCCGAAGTCTCGATGAAATCCACCAGATAGCGGATGTCCTCTGATTCTGCCGCTTCGGAGCGCAGCCTCTCCAGAGCCTGGCTTGTGTTCATCTTTGCCGAAAAAAGCAGACGAAACGCGCGGTGGAGAGAGCGGATCTGCCGATCGTCAAAACCCCGCCGCTTGAGACCCACCTTGTTGACCCCAAAGGGATGCGTTTCGCGGGTAGCGGAGGTCAGTGAAAACGGCGGGACATCCTGAGTGATGACCGTACCACCGCCGATATACGCGTGGCGGCCGATCCGGCAGAATTGATGGACTGGGCACAGGGCTCCGACGGTTGCGTAGTCTTCCACGATCACATGGCCCGCGAGGGTGGCGCTGTTCGCCAGAATGCAGTGGTTACCAATCACGCTGTCGTGCCCCACGTGTGTGTACGCCATGATCAGGCAGCCGCTGCCGATGACGGTTGTGCCGCCGCCCCCGCTGGTTCCCCGGGAAATCGTCACGCATTCGCGAATGGAGTTGTCGTCGCCCAGCGTCACGCCGGTGGGTTCACCGCGATACTTCAGGTCCTGCGGAGCCACACCAACGCAGGCAAACGAGAAAAAATGATTGCGGTCACCAGCCCGCAGATGGCCGTCCAGGACAACGTGCGAAACCAGTTCACATTCCTCACCCAGAACAACGTTGGGACCCACCGTACACCAGGGCCCAATGGTGCAGGACGCGGGAATGCTCGCACCGGGCGCGACGATGGCGGTGGGATGGATGCTCACTTCTGATTCACCCGTTCGGCACGGATTCCGCGCTGCCGGCAGGCGCCCCCGGACTGCGCGGAACCAGTGCGCACATCACCGTCGCTTCGCAGGCCAGCCTCCCATCGACCAGCGCATGGCCTTCCAGCTTCGCGAAGCGCGGTTTCCAGTTGAGCACATTCACCTCGAGGCGCAGTTGATCTCCAGGAACAACAGGATTGCGAAACCGGGCCCGCTCGATGCCGGTAAAGACCATCAATTTGTTATGCGGATCGGGTACCTCCGGCATCAGCAGCACGCCGCCCGCCTGCGCGATCGCTTCCACGACCAGCGCGCCCGGCATGATGGGGTGACCCGGGAAATGCCCCTGGAAGAAGGGTTCGTTCATTGTGACGCTTTTGAGAGCGACGATCCGCTTCTTCCGTTCGATTTCGATGACGCGGTCGATCAGCAGGAACGGATAGCGGTGCGGCAGGATATCCATGATGTCGGTGATCCCGAGCACCTGGCGCCCTTCCAGAATGCAGTTTTCTTTTTCCATAAGCAGCAGCGCCGATTATAAATGGCTCGTTATCTTTACCGCAGAGCCAGCAGGGCCAGCGCCAGCGCCACCGGCATCACGATCGCGCCTGCTTTCAGAAACGACCAACCTGTTATCTCCGCACCCTCACGGCGCAGCGCGATCAGCCACAGAATCGTCGCAAGCGATCCCGTCACCGAAAGATTCGGGCCCAGGTCCACGCCGATCATCAGCGCCTCCGCCAGCGGCCCGTGATGGCCCGTCTGCCGCAGCGCCGTACCGGCAGCCAGACCAACGGGAAGATTGTTCATGACATTGGAGAGCAGGCCAACGGCAAATCCGCCGGTGAACCGGCCCCACCCGTTGTGCAATGTCACCATCCAGTTGATTCCTGCGCGAGTCATCCGCATCAGCCCGGCGCGATTCAGTGCCTCGACGAGCATGAACAGCCCCGCAACCAGCGGCAGCACGCTCCACGAGACGCTTCGGATCGCATTCTTCGGCGCACTGCGATCGCGAATCGCCACTAACGCGAGGGCGCCGACACCCACCGCACACGTGGGCGCGCCAAGCGCTATGCCGAAACCGGAGCAGATCAGCAAAACCACCGCTGCCACTCCGATGGCGGCCACAGCCATCCATCCGGCAGGCTGCAGGCGAAGAGGCTCCGCCACCGGCGCCGTGCGTTCGCGCAGCGGCTCCCGGCAGATCGCGCGCAAACACAGGAACGTCGCTCCGATCGATGCTATCGACGGGAGCATAAAGACTGCCAGCCACCGTCCCAAAGGAGGCAACTGCCGGTCAAACACCACGAGATTGGCCGGATTCGAGATAGGCAGAAGGAAGCTGGCCGCATTCGCGATCAAAGCGCATGCCAGCAGATGGGGCCGGGGCTCGACTTTGGCTCGCCGCAGTGCAGCCAGCACCGCCGGCGTCATCACCACTGCGGTGGCGTCGTTCGAGAGCAGCGCGGTTACCACCACGCCCGCAACGTAAATCCACAAAAAGAGCCGTGCCGACGACCCGCGCGCGTGGTGCACCGCAAGATCGGCCACCCAGTCGAAGACTCCTTCCTCCCGCGCCAGTTCGGCCAGCAGCATCATTCCGGTGAGGAACAGGTACACGTCCGCCCCGTCGAGAATGGCACGCTCCGCCCCCTCGAGTGGCAGCAGGCGAGTGGCGACCAGCAGCAGCGCGCCCCCGCAGATCCAGACATATTCGGGAATGCCCCGGGGTCGCGCCAGCATAAGCGCGACACTCGCCAGGGAAAGAATCCAGATCAGAGCGACGGACATGTCCCCAATTGAACAGCAATCAGTATGCGACAGTTGGATGCGCCCGCACTAAACTGGAGCGAGGCTGCCCCGGCCCTCCGATTGGCGCGGCGGTTCCCAACGCGGGTGCGCCGGCGAGGAGTTTTGTATGTCGATTGCTGAGCGGCTCTATTACAAAGATTCGTTCCTGAAGTCCTTCAAGGCAGTAGTCATGGATGTCCGCGAACTGGCAAGCGGTCAGGGCGAATCCGTCTGGCAACTGGCTTTCGACCGCACCGCCTTCTACCCCGACAGCGGCGGACAGCCCTGCGATACCGGCGTGACCCGCGCCACCTCGCCTGGCGGCGTTACCCTGGAAATTCCGGTGGAATCCGTCGAAGAGGATGAGCACGGACAGGTCTGGCACGTGGTGCGCAAACCGCTCTCTATCGGCACGCATGTCGAAGGTGAGATTGCCTGGGAGCGCCGCTTCGACCACATGCAGCAGCATACGGGTCAGCACCTGCTCTCGGCGGTCTTTCTCCGCGAGCTGAATGCGCCGACCGTCTCGTTTCATCTGGGCGAGACCGGGTCCACTATCGACCTCGCCGGCACGCCGCTGGCCCATCACAGCCTTGAGCGCATCGAGCGCCTGGTGAACGAACTCATTGCGGAAGATCGTGCCGTTACCGTGCGCTATGTTTCACGTGCCGAGGCCGAATCAATGCTGGCCAGCGGAGCACTCCGCAAGCTTCCGGATCGTTCCGGCGACATCCGCCTGGTTGCGATCGCGGGTATCGAAGACAACGCGTGCGGTGGGACCCATGTTCTCTCCACCGGGCAGATCGGCGGAATGTTGCTGCGTAGTTCGGAAAAAGTAAGCCGGGGCGCCCGCGTGGAATTCGTCTGCGGGCTGCGGGCGGTGCGGACCGCCCGTGCCGATGCCACGATTCTGGCGAAAGCCACGGCGGCTCTGTCCGTCGGGGCCCCCGATATTCCCGCCGCGATCGAGCGCCTGAAGACTGAAGCGAAAAACGGCGCGAAGGAGCGCATGGACCTGCGCGAGCAACTCGCCGATTACCACGCATCGCGGCTGGTCGTGGAGGTTCCGATTTCGGAAGGGTTGCGCCTTGTGGATCGTAGTTGGAGAGACCGCGATGCCAGCTATGTGAAGCTCCTGGCCACCCGCCTCACCACCGCCGCGCCCTCCTCAGTAGCGATTTTCAGTGCGGAAAGCGGAGCGACCTCCTCTCTTTTTTTCGCGCGCAGCCTTGATCTCAGCTTCGACTGCGGCCGGATCCTGAAGGAAGCGCTCGCGCAACTCGGCCTGCGCGGGGGAGGCTCCCCCGATCTCGCCCAGGGAGAAGTTCCGGCCGAGCAGGCGCCAGCGCTGCGTGCTGCTCTCGCCGAGGCCGTGCGCGCCGCGAGAGCAGCTCAGTGAGCGGGACCGATCCTGGTGGACCGCGCCACGCCATAGTAGAATCAGAAATGCTTCCCGCGAAGTGGGGCTATAGCTCAGCTGGGAGAGCGCATCGTTCGCAACGATGAGGTCGTCGGTTCGATCCCGACTAGCTCCACCAATTGACCCCTTTCCAATCAGCAGCTTGCAGAAAGCAATGCCCTGGCGCCTGCGGATTCGCCGGCACGCCCAAATCCGCTCGGAGCGTGCGGCTTCCTTTCCGAGGGCCTTTTGTAGGATGGCGCCCCGCCGGCTGGGAGCGATGTGCCAGGCATTTCAGGGTAACCGGCGACCGCTCCATCTACTATGGTCTCTTCGCCTGTGCACCGGCGGCAAAGGAAGATGCGCAGAACGCCCGCTGTTGCTGAGTTGTGCGGACTTCGAAAGAGTCTCTGTAGCTCCGAAACGGAACCGGAGCTTGCGGCGTGCGGGCAGGCAGAGGTAACGTCATGGCACGTCCAATACGAGCCAGACAAGGAGAACCCCTCCGATGAGAATCAGCGCACGCAATGTGTTAGCCGGGCAAGTGGAGAGAGTGGTCAAAGGAGCGGTAAACGCTGAAGTCGATCTCAGACTGGTAGGCGGAGAAAAGATTGCAGCCGTCATTACGAATGCCAGCGTTGATGCTTTGAAACTGAGCGCCGGCGGGACCGCTTTGGCCATTATTAAGGCCTCGAATGTGATGGTTGGCAAAGGCCTGGAGGGAGCCAGGCTGAGCGCCCGCAATGTTCTCGACGGCACGGTCTCCGGGATTCAGGAAGGAGCGGTGAACAGCGAGGTCACCATCCGGCTGCCCGGTGGAACTGCGGTTGTGGCGTCAATCACCAGGGCCAGCGTGGCGGCTCTCGCGCTTCAGCCGGGCGACGCGGTCAGCGCCATCATCAAGGCTTCGAATGTAATGGTCGGCGTCGATAATTAGCCGATCGGGACTGCTCAGCTACCGTAGCCTCTGCGCTGGCTTGCCGAACTCAACGCGGCCCACTACGCACAAGAGCCCAATACTGCAATCTCCCCCAGAGATAACTCAGCCGGCTCACTTCCTATCTGAAGTAACGTGCTGTTGTTGACCTCGTGATCGCGATCACATCCAACCGTATTTTGTGATGCCTAGTGTTCCCTTCGTCGCCTGTACTCCGACACAAGCCATCAGAGGCCCTGGTTGAGGTTGTGACTAACCAGAAGACGGATTCGGCGCAAGGAAGCCAGGAGCACTTCCGCCTGAGTGCGGGCTTGCCCCTGGAACTATAGAAATTCCGTGGTCCCCAGGCGGACAGCGGACACCACATCGCATTCG
>JBAUZR010000609.1:0-1614 GCA_049585375.1 Acidobacteriaceae bacterium | reverse complement strand
GATCATGCATGGGATGCGCCGCGCGGTGCACGAACCGGAGAAGTCGCATCTGGCGCCCTTCTACTCGGCGGAAGGCACCTGGACGGCGCTGGTCGGCGCCAGCAACAGGTACGTTGCTTATGTGCTGGTGGCCGATTCCTCCGGCCATGTCGTCTTCCAGACGCACGGCCCGGCAACCGACGCCAAAACCGCGGCGGTGCAGGTCGCTCTCGCGAAACTCGAGCATAGTTCCGGGCCGTAAACGCGGCACTCCCGGCGGGACCATCATCCGGAGACCCGCGTTCCCGGCCCGAGTCCGGCTAACTCTGTGCCGGCTGCAGAGCACCCACTCGCGCGGGCTGGCGTTTTCCGGCGCGCAGGCTCCGGTCCTCTCCCTCGTCCAGGTTGAACTGGTGGATCAGCTTGTCGAGATCGGCAGCAAGACGGGAGAGTTCCCTGAGGGCCTGGACGGCTTCTTCGGCGCCCTGGGTATTCTGCGTGGCCAGCTGCGAGATGCGACCCGTGGATTCCGAGATTTCACCGGAGGCAGCGGTCTGCTCGGTAGCCGCGGAGGCGATGAGCTGAATCTGTTGCTCCACCTGCTGGGAAGAGTGGATGATTTCTTCGAGGCTGTGGCGGGCTTTGGCGGTCTCTTCCATACCGGACTCAACCGCGGAGCGGCTCTGCTGCATGACCTCGACGGTTTCGCGGGTTTCTTCCTGAATGCTGCGAATGGTCCCTGAGATTTCTTCCGTGGCGCTGCGGGTGCGTTCAGCCAGGCGGCGGACTTCGCCGGCGACTACCGCAAATCCGCGTCCATGTTCGCCGGCGCGGGCGGCTTCAATGGCGGCGTTCAGCGCCAGCAGGTTGGTCTGTTCGCTGATTTCCTGAATCACATTGACGACGTTGCCGATCTCCTCGGAACGATGCGCCAGGGAAGCCATGCGCTCGGAGACCGAGCTGGTCGCGCTCGCAATCTTCTCCATGGTGCCGGCCGCGGCCTGCATGACCTCGCCGCCCCGGGTGGCGGTGTCCGCCGAGGTGCGGCTGGCGCTGGCTGCGCTCTCGGCGTTGTGGCTGATCTCGCCGATGGTCGCAGTCATCTCCTGAGCCGCAGTGGCAATCTGACTGGTCATACCGGACTGGTTTTTCGCGTTGTCGGCGCTCTCGCTGGCTCGGGTACTGATCTCCGTGGTGGCGGCAGAGAGGGTCTCGGCGCTGCGGGCGACTAACTGCATCACATCCCGCATATTGGCGATGCTGCTGTTAAGAGCTTCCCCCATGCGGCCGATTTCGTCGCTGGCCGTTACATCCACCTGGGCCGTCAGATCCTTCCCGGCCAGGCGCTGAGCCATGGCCATCAGCTGCCCGATTCGGGGGGTCACGAAGCGGTTGAGCTGGCTGCCGACGATGATCGATATCAGGATGATCGTCACGGTCATCAGGACGCTGATCCAGTTGGTGCGGGTGCTGACGGCTGCCACCGCACCGGCCTTTTCGTCGGCCTCTTTGGCATTCAGCTGCAGATTCTTATTCGCGATGGCCATCACATCCGCGTGGCCTTTGATCTGGGCAGGATCGAGAACCAGCTGCCGTGCCTGATCCGAATGTCCGGCGGCCAGCGCCGCCATGGCG
>JBAUZR010000608.1:0-3203 GCA_049585375.1 Acidobacteriaceae bacterium | reverse complement strand
GTCAGGGCTACCGGCACCCGCATGGCCTCCAGCACATCCGCCGACCCGCACTTCGAGGTCACGCCGCGGTTCCCGTGCTTGGCCACCTTCGCCCCGGCCGCCGCCGCCAGCAGTGCCGCCCCGGTCGAGATGTTGAACGTGTTCTGCCCGTCGCCACCCGTGCCGCATGTATCCACCAGCGAGGCCCGCTCCTCCTCGCTCAGCGGAACCGGCGTCGCCAGCGCGCGCATCGCCTGCGCGAACCCCGTCAGCTCGTCAACCGTCTCTCCGCGTGTCGCCATCGCCGACAGCAGTGCCGCGATCTCCTGGTCCACGGCAGGTCCAGGCTCGCTCGTCAGAATCGCCTGAAGCGCACTCCGCGCCTCATCGCGCGTGAGCGTGCGATGCTCTTCAGCGATCTGTCTCAGCAACCCTTCCAGCGCGGGCATGGGATTGATCCCATGCTACTCGACCCCCGGCGGAGCGGTGCCAGAAAAACGGCCGCCGCTCCCCGGCCAGGTCAGTCTCCGGCCGCAGTTCCCGGCAGTACCTCGTACTCCGGTCTGGCCGCTACCGCATGGGACAAAGGTTCAGGTTTCTCCGCAAAGAAGACCCGGTAGATCAATCCCGCGAGTACGGCCCCCAGGATCGGCGCCAGCCAGAATAGCCAGAGTTGCGACAGCGCCCATCCATGCACGAACAGTGCCTGAGACGTGCTGCGCGCCGGGTTGACCGACGTGTTGGTAATGGGAATCCCCACCAGATGGATGAGGGTTAGCCCCAGGCCGATGGCGATCGGACCAAAGCCCTTGGGGGCCCGAACGTCGGTGGCTCCAAAAATGATGAAAAGGAAGAAGAACGTCAGGATCATCTCTGCCACGAAGCAGGATTGCATGGTGTAGCCGCCCGGAGAATGCACACCATAGCCATTCGCAGCAAAATTCCCGAGCACGAAGCCCGGCTTGCCGCGGGCGATGACGTACAGAGCGCTTGCAGCCACGAAGGCCCCACTCAGCTGCGCTGCGATGTACGGCAGTACATGCGCCATCGGGAACCGCCGCCCGATCGCCAGTCCGATCGAGACCGCGGGGTTGATGTGGCATCCGGAGATGTGGCCGATCGCGAACGCCATTGTCAGAAGGGTGAGTCCGAAGGCCAGGGCGACACCGAGAAAGCCGATGCCCAGCCCCGGATACGCGGCGGCAAAGATCGCAGCGCCGCATCCCCCAAAGACCAGCCATGCGGTGCCGAAGAACTCGGCGAACAGTTTCTTGCTCAGATTCATGCGTTCCTCCAGACTTGCTCCCAGGAAATGTGACTGTGTCAATTCCAAATCGGGCCCATGGATCATATGAGGACGGAAGGAGGGGAGGTCGGGGTCTATCCGGGGAGAGCCGCCAGTGTATCGCAGCAATGCCCGAAAGCCGGGAATAAGTTCGCCGCGGGAATCCAGTTTGCCCCTGGCCCAAAGCCTTCGCTACACTGAATCTTCGGCCCTGGATTGGTTTCCGGCGCAGTCAGGCGGAACCCACAGGAAACTCGCAGTCTTCACACCCAACATTTCTGCACGGTTCTAAATCGCGCTTCTGGCCATCCATCTATGAAAATTCACGAGTATCAGGCGAAAGACATTCTGGCGAAGTACGGCGTTGCCGTCCCGCACGGCGAAGTCGCCAACACCCTCGACGAGGCTCTTGAAGTCGCCAAACGCCTCTTCAGCGGCGGTGCCAAAGGCGTCGTGGTCAAAGCGCAGATCCACGCCGGAGGCCGCGGCAAGGGCGGCGGCGTGAAGGTCGCGAAGACCCTTGACGAGGCCGAGCAGTATGCCAAGCAGATCCTCGGCATGCAGCTCGTCACCCATCAGACCGGCCCCCTGGGTCAGAAGGTGCAGCGCCTGCTCATCGAGGAAACCGCCGCCATCGACCGCGAGCTTTACCTCGGCATCGTTCTCGATCGCGCCGCGGCCAAACTGGTCTTCATGGCCTCCCAGGCGGGCGGCATGGAGATTGAAGAGGTCGCTGCCAAGGACCCAAAGGCCATCCATAAGGCCTATATCGATCCCGGTGTCGGCTTCCAGCCCTATCAGGCCCGCGAGTTGGCCTTCGCCCTCGGCCTCAAACCCACCCAGATCAACGAAGCCGTCAAGTTCATGATGGGTCTCTATCGCGCCTACATCGATACCGACGCTTCGCTCCTGGAGATCAACCCCTTCATCACTACCAAAGACGACCGCCTCTTCGCGCTCGACTGCAAAATCAACTTCGACGACAACGCCATGTTCCGGCACAAAGATCTCAAGGAGCTGCGCGACGTCGCCGAAGAAGATCCCCTCGAGGTCGAAGCCTCCAAATATGCCCTCAACTACATCAAGCTCGATGGCAACATCGCCTGCATGGTCAACGGCGCCGGCCTCGCCATGGCCACCATGGACATCATTCAGTACGCCGGCGGCTCACCCGCCAACTTCCTTGACGTAGGCGGCGGTGCCAACCAGCAGCAGATCGAGCACGCTTTCGAGATCCTGCTCTCCGACAAAAACGTCCAGGCCGTCTTCATCAACATCTTCGGCGGCATCCTCCGCGTCGACACTCTTGCTCAGGGCGTCGTCCAGGCCGCGAAGAACCTCAACGTCAAGGTCCCCGTCGTTCTCCGCCTCGAAGGCACGAACGTCGAAGAAGGCCGCAAAATCCTGAAGGAATCCGGCCTCAAGTTCATCGTCGGCGACACGATGCAGGACGCCGCCCAAAAAGTCGTCGCAGCGGCAAAAGCGTAACTGAAGTTGTCAGTCCCCAGTCACCAGTCCCCAGTGGATTGGCTGGTGCCGGGGAGGGGAAAATGGGCAATTCGTTTTACGATCTCACGGTTTGGAAGCGGTCCATTGAAATGACAACTGCGATCTATGAAATGACAGCAGCATTTCCCAAGTCGGAGATCTATGGATTGAGTTCGCAGATGCGCCGGGCCGCTGTTTCCGTGGCCAGTAATATTGCTGAAGGATCGGGCCGAGGCAGCAAAGCGGAGTTTCGCCAGTTTCTGAAGATGGCACGCGGTTCGAACTGTGAGCTGCAAACTCAGCTCGTCATTGCTTCAAACCTGGGAATGGCGACAGGGGATCGTATCGAGACAGCGAAGTCGCTGTCGCATGAAGTCGGCAGGATGCTAAACGGCCTGATGACTTCTATATCGCCAGACAGCGGCAGATGAGCCACTGGGGACTGGCAACT
>JBAUZR010000607.1:0-9210 GCA_049585375.1 Acidobacteriaceae bacterium | reverse complement strand
CCGCTGTAGGCGAGACTTCCACCAGGTCCAGCCCGCGCTCACGGGCGATTTTCAGCGCCTCAAAGGGGGCAAGAATCCCGAGTTGCTCTCCCTTTTCGTCGATCACACGTATTTCACGTGCACGGATGCGATCGTTAATTCGGACAAACTGCTTCGCGGAACGCTTATCGATGGGTTTTTTTCCTCAGCGTGGACAGGCCACGCGGCAATTTAGTATATCAACTTGCTTTGTCGGTTAGATGCCACCCCCATTGCCGGGGTGCTTTGTTCTGCCGGCAGCCGGCCCCCAGGGGGCAGTCGGGTGCTTTAGTGCTTTTTTGACCGCGCGTCGAAATCATTCATACGGCTGGCCTCGAAGCTTACGATCTTCCATTGGCCCAGCCGCCGGGTATAGACCCGGGTGTAGCGGTACTCCCCGCCGATATCGCTGGCGCCATTCGTGCCCTGCAGCTGGGCTTTCGACGTCACTACCGCCGTATCCCCATAAACGCGGATGTGCATGTCGCTCAGATCCAGCTCCGTGATCCTTATCGTTCCGGCGCGCCGCTCCGCCAGATCCTGGGCTTTGGTTTCGACGGTGCCGTTTGAGGTGATGCCGATGTAGTCATCCGCCAGCAGCCGATCCAGCTCCCCGACGTTATTCGTCAGAATCGCCTGCCGCCACTGCTGTTCCAGCGTGTCGATTTCCTTGCGGAGATTGGGTTTCTCACGGTGCGGAAAGGCCCAGGCCGTATGGAACGCGGGCAGCAGCAAGAGAACCGTCAGAGCCGGCAGTGCCCTCTTCAGGCGAGCAACGGATCGATAGCTTGCGGAGCCCCGGTGGCGGCGCATCGTCGTACCGGATGGTAGCCCGCCTTCCCGCGGAACGTCAAAGAAGAACCGCCAAACTGCTCGCATTCGCTGTCGGACCGTCATCAAGCGCCGTGAGCAGGGTCTCGCTCTTCCCTGCCCGTACCCTTTCAGACGCGCTGAACCTCGCAACAACTGCATGGTCGCGAACTACCAGTCACGCGATAGCCGTCAGATTCTCCATCTGCCGCTCCAGCATCAGCTGGTACAGCCCGCCAACCGCGCACTCTTTAAAGTGCTTGCTGGCGCGATGAGCCTCCACCGCCTTCTGGTCCCGATACTGTTCGTAGATGACGACCGTGTCGGGTTCGCCCTCCACGATGTGCGGAATGTAGGTGCTGCACCCGGGCTCACTCCGCGAGGCTTCGGCCAGGGCAGTCAGCAGCTCGGCGACGCGCTGACGATCGTCGGAGCGGAATTTCATGCGGACGGTGAAGCTGATCATGCTGTCTCGTTGAGCTCTGTTCTTTCTGTGATGCGTCGATCTTACTTCCCCGCAATCCGCCGCATCGCCTCGCGGAATTCAGGTAACTCCAGCGTCTGGTCCCGATCCGGCCCCGTTGACACAATGGCAATCTTCGCCCCGGTCTCCCGTTCCATAAACCTCAGATACTCCTGTGCCGGTTTCGGCAGGTCGTCGAAGTTCCGGACCCCCTCTGTCGACGTTTTCCAGCCTTGCAGCCGAGTGTACACGGGGCGGATTGCTTCCAGACCCCGGACATCCGCCGGCATCGTCTCCCAGGATTTTCCTTCGATCTCGTACCCGGTACACACCGGGATCTCGTCCAGTTCGTCCAGCACGTCCATCTTGGTTACTACCAGCCACTCGGTGCCGTTGATCTGATTCGAATACCGCAGCAACGGCAGGTCGAGCCAGCCACAGCGCCGCGGCCGCCCCGTTACCGCTCCAAATTCCTGTCCCCGCGCCCGCAGTGCCTCGCCTGAGGCGTCGTGAAGCTCGGTCGGAAAGGGCCCTTCGCCCACGCGGGTCACATAGGCTTTCGTCACCCCGATCACCGTCCCGATCCGGGTCGGCCCCACTCCCGTGCCGATGGACGCCCCGCCTGCCGCCGACGACGACGAGGTCACAAAGGGATAGGTGCCATGATCGATGTCCAGCATCGTTCCCTGGGCCCCTTCAAACATCACACTTTGCCCCTCGCGCAGCGCCCGGTTCAGCAGCAGAGCCGTATCCGTCACATACGGGCGGATCTTCTCCGCCGCCGCCGCGTATTCGTCATACATCCGCGCCGGATCCAGCGGTTCGGTCCCAAACAACGCATGGGCGATTGCGTTCTTTTCCCGGCACGCATTTTCGATGTGCGTCTTCAGCAGGTCGCGGTTCAGCAGATCCACCACACGCAGCCCGTTGCGCGCCATCTTGTCTTCATAAGCGGGACCGATGCCCCGGCTGGTCGTGCCAATCTTCTGCCGCCCCGGCGCGCTCTCCGCCGCCAGCTCGATCATCCGGTGGTAAGGCAAAATCACCTGGGCGCGATTAGACACAAACAACCGGCTGTCCACGTCGATGCCCAGCTCCCGCAGCCGCCCCGTCTCCTTCAGAAACGCCATCGGGTCCAGCACTACGCCGTTCCCGATCACCCCCCGGCAATCCGGGCGCAGCACCCCGCAGGGCACCAGCTGCAGAATGAACTTCTGGCCGTTGATGATGACCGTATGCCCGGCATTGTGGCCGCCGGCGTACCGGGCCACCACCGAGAAGCGCTCAGAGAGCACATCAACGATCTTGCCTTTACCTTCATCGCCCCACTGGGCGCCCACCACCACCGCCGATTTCGCCTGGGTCACCGGATTGCCTGCTTCCTTTCCATCCTCACTGCTGATTCCGGCACACCGCACACACGTTCGCTGTGGCTTCCATAACGTTACAGGAGCAATGACGCTGAGAGGCCGTGGGTGGGCCGGATGCCGAAATCAGTCCATCCGATTCCTGATGATATATCGGGCCGTTACGCGCCGAAAGAGTACTCTTGCGGCACGCGTTTCGCCCCCACCGCCGCCGCCCCCGGGACCCACAATTTCTCCTCCTTTTCCACCCCGCCCAACCTGCGATACTGAATCGATCCCATGATCTCTGCTTGTCCCAGATGCGGCGGTGCCGGTGTGCGGGTCGTCGCGAATCCCGGCGGCGGCAGCACGATCGAAACCTGCGAGTGCCAGGTTGAACAGCGCGTGGCGCGCCTGATGAAGCGTGCGGGCATCCCGACACGTTACGAGCACTGTTCCCTCGACAGCTATGAGGCCAGTTTTCCCGGAGCAGACCGCTCTTTGACCGCCGCCCACCTGATGGCTCGCCGCTTCGTCGACGGTTATCCAGTGACCACAGGCGGCCGCGGCCTCCTCCTCACCGGCTCCATCGGCGTCGGCAAGACCCATCTCGCGGTCGGCATTCTCCAGGCCCTCATCGTCGAAAAATCGGTCCGTGCCCTCTTCTGCGATTACCGGGAGCTCCTCAAGGAAATCCAGAATTCCTACAATCCCCAGGTGTCCGCCACCGAAATGGAGATCCTCCAGCCCGTCTTTGACGCTGAAGTCCTGGTTCTCGACGAGCTGGGCGCTGCCAAGCCCACTGACTGGGTTTGGGACACGGTCGCCCTCGTCCTCAACACCCGTTACAACGACCAGCGTACGACCCTGATCACCACCAACTATGCCGATCTCCCCCCCGGTGGCGTCCCCGGCACGAACGGAGCCAGTCGCAGCCCGCGCGAGGAAACCCTCGGCGACCGAATTGGCGAGCGCATGCGCTCCCGCCTGGCGGAGATGTGCGTCCTGGTCGAAATGCGCGGCGAAGACTTTCGCCGCACTGTCCGCCGCGCCCGCTTTGGCTGACTACCCCTTGTTTCCGGCTTTCCGCCACTCCCCGCCGTCCTCTGGCCGCATCCAACCCCACCGTGAGAGCTACGGAGCGCGACGGTTTGCTGATGGCCCTGGCCGCGGCTTCCGGCTCGGCCGACGGCTGGAGCTTCTTCGGCCTCGCCCACGCCTTTGTCGCCAACATGACCGGCAACACGGTCCTGCTCGGAATCGCCATCTTTCACCTGCAGCGGGATATCCTGCACCCGCTGATCGCCCTCTGCAGCTATCTCGTGGGCACGGTTCTGGGCACCCTCATCACTCGACATGTTCGCCCCGGCGCCGTCTGGGCCAAAAGCGTCTCCTGGACCCTCTTTCTGGAGGCGCTTCTTCTCATCGCAGCAGAGATTGGCTGGATCGCCACCGCGCACGCCCCTTCCCCACGCCGTGAGGCCTGCCTGCTTGCCGTGGTCGCCGTCGCCATCGGACTGCAGAGCGGCGCCATGATCCAGCTCCGAATTCCCGGCGTCGTGACGACCTACATCACCGGAACCTGGACCACTCTGACGAACGGGCTCACCCTGCTGGCCACTCACAATCGCCGAGTCGAACGGGATAAAGTCAGATTCGAGGAGCGATTTGCGCTTCAGGCCAGCGTTCTCGGAGTTTATTTCCTGTCGGCGTTGCTGACCGGCTGGTGCTTTCTTCACCTCCCCAGCCTGGTCGGAGCCATCCCCGCCGCCGCCGTCCTGCTGGCCGCCTGCTATGGTGCCCTGAGAAACTGAACTCCAACGTTGATTCCTTTGCCCTTCGGGGCGCATCTCCTAGAGAAGAGACGGAGGAACGGCATGGCGACTGGCGCAACCCACAGGCGGCCCCGCGTCCTGATCATTGGCGGCGGCTTTGCCGGCACTCACGCCGCAAAGGCTCTGGCGAAGCTCCCTGTCGATATCACCCTGGTGGACCGGCGCAATCATTTCACCTTTCAGCCGCTTCTTTATCAGGTGGGGCTCGCGGTCCTGTCGCCGGCCGATATCGCCTCGCCGCTTCGCACCATGCTTCGCCACAGCAGCAATACCGAAGTTCTCATGGATGAAGCTGCCGCCTTCGACCTCGAGAACCGCACAGTGCGGTTCCGCAGCGGCGCCGAGCTGCGCTACGACTACCTCATGGTGGCCACTGGCGCCACACACTCCTACTTCGGCCACGAGGAGTGGGCTGAGTTCGCCCCGGGCCTTAAAACCATCGAAGACGCCATCGAGATTCGTCGTCGCGTCCTGCTTTCTTTTGAGCTCGCCGAGCGCCGAATGCTGGAAACCGGCTCGCATCCCCCCCTCAACTTCGTTGTCATCGGCGGAGGCCCCACCGGCGTCGAACTGGCCGGCGCCATCGCCGACATCACCCGCCGCTACATGCGCCGCGACTTTCGCCATATCGATCCCGCCAGAGCCCGGGTGATTCTGATTGAAGGCGAGAAGCGCGTCCTCGCTTCGTATCCCCCGGACCTCTCCGGCAAGGCTGAAGAGCAGCTCCGCGAACTCGGCGTCGAGGTCCGCGACGGCCTTCGCGTCACCGACGTGCAGCCAGGGTACGTGGTCGCCGGTGAAGAGCGCATCGAAGCCGTCGTCACCCTCTGGGCCGCCGGCGTCGCGGCCTCCCCGCTCGGCAAGCTCCTTGGCTTCCCCACCGACAAGCGCGGCTGCGTGCTTGTGAACGGCACGCTCAACCCTGAAGGTCATCCCGAGATCTTCGTCTGCGGCGATCTCGCCCATTTTGAGCAGGACGGCCATCAGGTCCCCGGTGTGGCCCAGCCGGCCATGCAGATGGGCGACCATATCGCCCGCATGATCGAAGCTGACCTGAACCGCCAGCCCCGCAAGCCGTTCCGCTACTTTGACAAGGGGGATATGGCCACCATCGGCCGCCTGGCCGCCGTCGCCAACGTCGAATGGCCCTTCAAGGCCCATCTCAGCGGCTTCCCTGCCTGGTTCACCTGGCTGGTTGTGCACATCTATTTTCTGATCGGCTTCCGCAACCGCATCGCCGTTCTCTCTCAGTGGATCTGGAGCTACTTCACCTTCACCAGCGGCGTTCGCCTCATTTATGGCAGCCAGACGCTCCCGGGGTGGACAACCCGGCAGGGTGCCGACGAAGAGCCTCTGCCTCTCGATCCCACCGCCCCCGGCGCGCACACGCATTCCGATCAGACTCAGTCAAAGCCTGCCGCCGCCGATTGAGAGGACTGCTCTCGCCTGGGACAGTCAACGGCTGTCGATCCGCATTAGCGGCACGAGATGGTCAATAAATTGGCGGGGCTCCCGCCGGCCGTGTCTTCCAGCGGCGGTGGACCCACAGCCACTGGTCCGGATACCGGCGCACGAAGTCTTCGATCACCGCCGTAAACCGTGCCGTGTTCTCCACGGTATCCCGCTCATCGTCGCCGATTCGCACCAGCGGAATCTCTTCTCCGAAATGCAGCACGTATCGTCTTTCCGTCTCTTCCCAGACCAGGAAGCCGGGCAGCACAGCCGCGCCAGTGCGAAGCGCCACGCGCGCCAGCCCGGACGCCGTGCAGGCCTCTGTTCCAAAGAAGGGCACGAACACCCCCTGCGGTGGCGTCATGTTCGTGTCCATCAGGATCCCGACCGTCTCACCCTGCCGCATCGCCTGGAGCAGCCCTCGCGCGAAATCGTCCTTGTGCAGCACGCGATTGCCGTGCAGGCAGCGAATTCCATTCACCAGCCGGTCGACCCTCGGATTGTCCAGCCTTCGGATCACCATGGACATCGGGTATCCCATGAGCGAATGCCAGAAGCTCGACAACTCCCAGGCTCCCAGATGGCCGGTCACAATCAGCACGCCTTTGCCTCTGTCCCGCGCTGCCAGATAGTGCTCCAGCCCCTCATAGCGGACCCGGTCGCTCGTGTTCACCCGCGTATACCCAGGCATTTGAGAGAACTCCGCCAGTTGCCATCCCAGATTCCGATAGAGCCGGCGCAGCACGCACACTCGTTCCTCAGGTGCCATCGAGGGGAATGCCAGTTCCAGATTGCGCAGGCCGGTTCGACGCAGGCGCGGCAGAATCCACCAGGCGATCGCTCCCACACCGGCTCCCACCCGCCTCGCTGCGGGACGCGGCAGGGCGCCCATCCCCTTCAGCAACATCCAGGCAAACGCAAATTCGAGAGCTTCTCGCATGATTCCGGCGAAAGGCTCAGTGTAACCGGTGCTCAGACGGCCGGAGGTGCGGCCGCCATGACGGCTCCAGGGGGAACCCGCTCCAGGGTCTCCGGCACTCCAAACCAGAGAAGCGCGACCGCCAGCAAAGCCACCCCCGCCAACCCCAGGAAAGAAATCCGATAACTGAAATGCTGGATCAGAGTGCCGCCCAGCGTCGTGCTGAGAGCAGCACCGATACCCACGACCGTCGCCAGAGCTCCCTGGATCAGGTTGAACCGCCCCGTCCCCCGCGTGCGATCGGCGACGACCATGATCGACACCACGCCGAAAATCGCATTTGCGAAGCCATCCAGTAACTGCACGGCAATCAGCGGCAGTGTGCCCGCCACGACCGTGTAAAGGTAGCCACGGATGGGCAGAACGCCAAAACCGAGCAGCAACAGCGGCCGTCGTCCCAGCCGATCCGCCTGTTTTGCGATCCGAGGCGCGGTGAGAGTGATGACAAGCTGAGTAACGATGATGCAGGCGGACATAAACGCCGCAGCGCTGCCGGTATGGTGCCGCGCCAGCATTTCGCCCAACTGCGGCAGCATCGCCGCGTTCGCCAGATGAAACAGGCCGGCACAGAAGAGAAACGCCAGCAGGACCCGGTCGGCCAGCACCGCGGATAAGGCGGAAATCTGAACCGTTTCACGGTCTCCATCGGCTCCTTCGGCCCCCCGCGCCTGGGCGTAATCGATCCGCGCGGCGGGGATTGCGCTGAGCGCACCCCACGTCGGTATTGCCAGGAGAACCGGGACCGCGAAGATCGCACGCGTCCCGTATAGCCGGGCCACACCCGCGACCAGCAGCGCGGTCAGAACATTGCCGGCTGCATTAAATGACTGGTTCCGGCCGAACTGCCGACTAAAGCCGCGAGCCCCTACCATGCCCAGCGTGATAGCCGCCAGCGTTGGACCGAGGAAGGGAGCTGCCCCTCCGATCAGAACCTCCGCTGCATAAACCCAAATCACCCGCGTGCTGGCCAGCAGGAGAACCGCCCCTCCCACCAGCCCACCCACTCCCAGCGCGACGATCCCCCGCTTGTGCCGCGACCGGTCCACGATCGCCCCGGCGGGCGTCTGCAGGGCTACCGTGACCACGCCGCCCAGCGTCAGCGCCAGACCAATCCGCTCCGGGTTCCACCCCGCAGTGGCCAGCCAGGCGGCCAGAAAGGGACCCAGCCCCGTTTGGACGTCCGCAACGAAGAAATTGAGCCACTCGAGGGGGACCAGTCCCCGTCGTTCGGCCCCGCGGCGCCCGGATTCAGCAGCCTGTAAGGAGGGGGTCAAGGACAAATCGGCTCAGCAATCGGAGTAAAAGGACTTGCGGGCCGGAAAACATCACTGCAAAGGACAAAAAGGACGGAGCCCACCTGCTCCGTCCTCCTGCGCAACCGCGTTAGCTACTCGTGGGCTTCATGGAAGTACTTTGCCACCGTCCGCACAAAAGGCCGCGCCGCTTCCGGTACCGGCACGTCGCCGTTCAGAATCTGCCGGAATGAGTGCGGAGCCCCGTAGAACGTATCGGTATCGCCGGTGTTCTGCGTGACTGAAACGCCGCTCAGGTCCACGCCCGCAAACAGACCTTTACTGCGGGACCAGGTCAGCAGCTCCGATTGCAGCTTCCAGTTCGTCGAGGCTCCGGCGTCGCGCCCCACCGGTCCTGCGGCGGCCGAAGCGCCCGCCCCGATTTTGAACTGGCTGTTCAGCAGGTCCTGCATGCCCTTCATATTGACGGCTACCAGTACCAGATCTGTACCCTTCCCGCCAATTTGGAATCCCCACGAGCCGCCCGCCATCCGGATGAACGCCGGACCGCTCCATCCGTGGCCTGTGCGGCAGGTCACTACTCCCTGGCCGTATTCGGCGCCGAAGATAAATGCGCCCTTCAGCATGCCCGGTACCACGGCGACGCAGGTCGCGGACTTCAGAATCGAGTCCGGAATCTGGTGATCCGGCGTCGCCATGACCTGATTCAGGACTGCCTGCGCCGCATCCAGCCGGTCCACGAGCTTTTCCCTGCTTTGGGCAAATGTTATCGGGGCGGCCATGGCAACTGCACAAAGAAGAATCACAAACCTTTTCATTTGTTTCATTTCTCCCATCAAAAAGATGATCGTAGTGACCCATGCCAGTCTACTGCAACTCCATGAACCCCGTACGACAGGGCTGGGTCTTCGTTGAAATGCGGGACGGTTCAAGAACAATAACCGGAAGAGCTGCGGCAGGAGCCAAATGGCGGGACTTTGGCAGTTTCGGCCCTGGTCAGGCCCATCAGGTCTCTCTGACTTACGATGCGTCCAACCCGTGGAAGGTTGAAGGG
>JBAUZR010000606.1:0-9510 GCA_049585375.1 Acidobacteriaceae bacterium | reverse complement strand
GGTATAACCAGCCGACGGCGCAGCTCTATCACGTGGCGGCGACCAGCGATTTCCCGTATGCGGTGTGCGCGGGGCAGCAGGAGAGCGGGTCGGTGTGCATCCGGACGCGGGGGAACGACGGGGAGATCACCTTCCGCGACTGGCATCCGGTGGGGATTATCGAGTACGGGTATGCGGCGCCGGATCCTCTGCATCCGGAAATTGTGTACGGAGCGGGGCGGACGGAAGTGTCGCGCAACAACATGATCACGGGTGAGACGCAGAACGTGACACCGCTGCCAATGCGGGAAAAGGGATTCCGGGCGGATCGGACGGAGCCGATTCTTTTTTCGCCGGTCGATCCGCACACGATGTATTACGCGGCGAACCACCTTTTCAAGACGACGGACTACGGGCACACGTGGGAGACGATCAGTCCGGATCTGAGCCGGGAGCATACAGGCCAGCCGGCGTCGCTGCAGCCGCTGACGCCGGCGCAGCAGGATGAGCGGCGGGGCGTGATCTATGCGGTCGCTGCGTCGTACAAGAACACGCAGACGATCTGGGCGGGCACGGATGACGGACTGGTATGGATCACGCGCGACGGCGGGAAGAACTGGACGCAGATCACGCCGCCGGGCCTGACACCGTGGAGCAAGATTGCGCAGATCGATGCGTCGCGGTTCAACGATGACACCGCGTACGTGGCGGTGAGCCGAGAGCGGATCGACGATATGAAGCCGTACGCCTTCCGCACGCATGACGGTGGGAAGACGTGGCAGTCGATCGCTGATGGGCTGGATGCTCCGGTCAATGCGATACGGGCGGATCCGGTGCAGCCGGGGCTGCTGTATGCGGCGACGGAGCTCGGCGTGTGGGTTTCGTTCAACGACGGCGACCACTGGCAGCCACTCGAATACAACCTGCCGCACACCTCGATGCGCGATCTGCTGGTGAAGGATGATGATCTGGTGGTGGCGACGCACGGGCGGTCGTTCTGGGTGCTCGACGATGTGGCTCCGCTGCGGGAGCTGGCGGCGCAGAGTGGTGGTCCGCTGCCGACTTTGTTGAAGCCCGCCGATGCATGGCGGGTGCGGCGCAGTGAGTACACGGATACGCCGATGCCGCCGGATGAGCCGATGGGGAAGAATCCGCCGGATGGAGCCCTGATCGACTACGATCTGGCCACGGCGGCGCAGAACGTGACGCTGCAGATTCTGGACACCGACGGGAAGGTGCTGCGGACCTATACGAGCCATGATCCGGTGACGCCGACGCCGGAGGAACTGAAAACGGAAACGATTCCGCCCTACTGGCCGCTGCGGCACGGGCCGATGCCGGTGAGCGAGGGGATGCACCGCTGGGTGTGGGATCTGCGGTCGACGACGCCAACTTCAACGCGGTATGGCTATCCGATTTCGGCGGTGCCTTACCGTACGCCACTGCAGCCGCAGGGGCCGCTGGTGGCGCCCGGGACCTACACCGTGAAGCTGACGGTGGACGGCAAGAGCGAGACGGAGCCGGTGACGGTGAAGATGGATCCGCGGGTGCACATGACGCAGGATGAGCTGGTGGCGCTGCACTCGGCGCAGATGGCGATGGCCGACGCGTTGAACTCGGTGGCGCAGGACGATCTGGATGCACATGCAGTCGAGGAGCAGCTGAATGCACCGGGGAATGCCGATCTTGCCTCGCAGGTGGCGCAATACAAGCAGGGGCTGGACAAGGTGCTGAAGGGCGATCCGGCGCAGCACCAGCCGGGAGTCGATGAAGTGAGTGGCGAGGCGGGGCAGCTCTACAGCGAACTGGAGGGAGCGGATGCGGTTCCGACCGAGGCGCTGATCCAGGCTGCGCAACATGTGGAGCACGAAGGCACGGAAGTGGCGCCGGCGTGGGAGGATTTTCGGACAAAGCAATTGCCGGAGCTGAATGATGTGCTGCGCAAGGCGGGGCGTCCGGAAATCAACCTGCAGAAGGCGCCGGAGAACATGCCGGAAGCCGGCGACGAGGACTGAGAAGCAGGGACAGGTAACACGGCGGCGGGGTTTCGCATTGCGGGACCGCGCGGCCCTGACTCGGTCCTCTGTGTGATCTACTGAGGTGCCTGGACGCCGCGTGCCGATGACCTCTACCAACGAGTCCGATCTGCGGAAGCGGTGGACGCGGGTCCTGCCGGCAGTCTTCATCACCTATAGCCTCGCGTATCTGGATCGCGCCAACTACGGTTTTGGCGCGGCGGCGGGGCTGGCGCACACGCTGCACATCAGTGGCTACCAGTCGAACCTGCTGGGGGCGCTGTTTTTCCTGGGATATTTTGTGCCGCAGGTACCAGGGGTGATCCTGGTGCAGCGGTACAGCGCGCGGCTGCTGATCTTCGCGGCGCTGATCGCGTGGGGAGCGTTTGCGGCGCTGACCGGGGTGATCCGCAGCTTCTGGCTGCTGGCAGCGGATCGGATGCTGCTGGGCGTGGCGGAGAGCTTCGTCTTCCCGGCGCTGCTGATCGTGCTGACGCGGTGGTTCACGAAGACGGAGAGATCTCGGGCGAATTCGCTGATGATCCTGGCGAATCCCATGACGGTGTTGTGGATGTCCGCGGTGACGGGGTTTCTGATCCACGCGCGCGGATGGCAGCAGGCGTTCATCCTGGAAGGGGTGGTAGCCGTGGTGTGGGGCGTGTTCTGGCTCGCCCTGATGCGCGATCATCCGTCCCAGGCGCGATGGCTAAGCGCGGACGCGCGTACGGAGCTGGAGACGACGCTGGAAGGAGAGCAGAGACAGCTGCCGCAGTTTGAGAATTTCTGGCTGGCGTTCCGCGAGCGCAATGTGGTGCGTCTGTGCGCGAATTATTTTTTCTGGAGCCTGGGCATTTATGGATTTGTGCTGTGGCTGCCGGTGGTGATTCGGAACGCGACGAAGACCGGCATGGGGACGACGGGTCTCGTGGCCGCGGTGCCGTACCTGGTGGCTGTGGTGGTGATGGTGGTGGTGTCGCATCTGTCGGATCAGCAGGGACAGCGGCGGAAGTTCGTCTGGCCTCTGCTCATGCTGGGCGGTGTGGCGCTGGCGGGCTCGTACTTCGCGGTCGAGCGGTCGTTTGTGGTGGCCTACGCGTGTCTGGTGGTTTCGGCAACCTGCATGTATGCGCCGTACGGGCCATTCTGGGCCATGGTGCCGGAGCTTCTGCCGCGCAATGTGGCCGGGGAGACAATGGCGCTGATCAACTGCATCGGCGCACTGGGCGGTTTTTTTGGTGTTTTCCTCGTAGGAGCGCTGCAGACTTACACCGGCGGTCCTGGAGCAGGATTTCTGCTGATGTCGCTGTCGCTTATTCTGGCAGGAGGCCTGCTGTTAAGGATGCCGCCGGTGGCCAGTAGTCGGTAGCGAGTATCGAACGCGGCATTCCAGGTGAGCGGAGAGTTGGGCGGAGCGGAGTGAAGGCGATCCCAAACATTCCAGTTGACGAGATTCTGCAGACGAGAGGGCTGGACCTCTCCGAGGTGGCGACGCATGCGCGCGGGCCTGCGGGATCGTTACTGCTGACCGAGGAGATGCTGCTGACACAGCCTTCGGGGAATCTGTTTGGCCTGACGCAGAACGCCGGAATGGGCTGGGATCCGGCGAAGATGGGCGGGCCGGAGGTGCTGATCCTCAGCACCCATGGAGGATTGCGCGCCGAAGATGGATCGCCGATTGCGCTGGGCTTTCACACCGGACACTGGGAGGTGGGGCTGCTGGTTGCGGAGGCGGCACGCAGACTGACTGCTATGGGAGCTGTGCCGTTTGCCGGTGCGTGCACCGATCCGTGCGACGGGCGAACCCAGGGCACGGCCGGGATGCTGGACTCGCTACCCTACCGCAACGACGCAGCGATGGTGCTGCGGCGGCTGATGCGCTCGCTGCCGATGCGCGCGGGTGTGATGGGTGTGGCCACGTGCGACAAGGGCTTGCCGGCGATGATGATGGCGCTGGCCTCGTCGGGTGCGCTGCCGTCGGTGCTGGTGCCGGGCGGCGTGACGCTGCTGCCGGAGAGCGGCGAGGATGCAGGGAAGATCCAGACAATTGGAGCGCGGTTTGCGCAGGGGCAGATTACGCGGGAATACGCGGAGGAGATGGGGTGCCGTGCGTGCGCCACGCCTGGCGGAGGCTGCCAGTTTCTGGGGACCGCCGCGACGAGCCAGGTGATTGCGGAGGCGCTCGGGTTGGCGCTCCCACACACGGCGCTGGCTCCTTCAGGGCGGCCGGTGTGGCTGGATGCGGCGCATCGATCGGCGGCAGCGCTCCTGCGGCTACGGTCAGTGGGCGTCGGGACGCAGGACATTCTGACCGATGCGGCGTTCGAGAATGCGATGGTAGTGCACGCGGCCTTCGGGGGGTCGACGAATCTGCTGTTGCATCTGCCGGCCATTGCGCACGCGGCGGGGCGAAAGCGTCCCAGCGTAGCGGACTGGATGCGCGTGAATCGCGAGGTGCCGCGGCTGGTGGATGCGCTGCCGAACGGCCCGCGGAATTTTGCGACGGTACAGGTATTTCTCGCCGGCGGAGTGCCCGAGGTGCTGCTGCATTTGCGGACGGCAGGGCTGCTGCAGACGCAGGCCATGACGGCGGCTGGCGTGCCCCTTGGAGAATGCCTCGACTGGTGGGAGCAAAGCGAACGGCGGCAGGCACTGAAAAAGAACCTGCAGGAGCGGGATGGGATCGATGCCGATGCGGTGATTTTCTCCCCGGATCGAGCGCGCGCGGCGGGACTGACGTCGACGGTCTGTTTTCCTGTAGGGAATCTGGCGCCCGAGGGATCGGTGGTGAAGAGCACGGCGATCGATCCGTCGCTGATCGGGGAAGACGGTGTGTTCTTCCATCGTGGTCCGGCGCGTGTGTTCACGCTGGAGAGCGATGCGATTAGGGCGATTAAGAAGGGTGCAATCCAGGCGGGCGACGTGATGGTGCTGGTGTGCTGCGGGCCGCGCGGGGCCGGGATGCAGGAGATCTACCAGATCACAGCGGCGCTCAAGGCGCTGCCGCACTGCCGGCATGTGGCGCTGCTGACGGATGGGCGGTTCAGCGGGGTATCGACAGGGCCGTGCATTGGGCATATCTCCCCGGAGGCACTGGCGGGCGGATCCGTAGGCAAGCTGCGGGATGGCGACGTTGTCGCGATCCGGATTGATCGCGGAACGCTGAGCGCGAGCGTGGACCTCGTCGGCGAAGGAGGAAAAGAATTCAGCGCCGGAGAAGGCGCGCGGCGGCTGGAGGCGCGAACGCCGCGCGAGGATTTGCGGCCGCATCCGGAGTTGCCGGACGACACGCGACTGTGGGCGGCGCTGGTGGAAGCCAGCGGCGGCATCTGGGGCGGATGTGTGTACGACGTGGACGCAATTACAACAAAACTCAATGGAGACGCAGCGTGATCCTGTATCGGACGACGGATGGATGGCTGGTGGAAGAAGCAGGGCGGTTCAATACCGTGGAGGAGAAGTCGCTCGATGAGTTGCTGGCGCGGGACGATCTCGAAGCGTACCTGGCTTCGCGTCTGAAAGCGGGCGCAACCCAGGGCGCAGTAGATGAGAAGAAGCTGCTGCCGCCGGTCGGAACGCAGGAGGTGTGGGCCGCGGGTGTGACCTATTTGCGCAGCCGGGCGGCGCGGATGGCGGAGTCAAAGGATGCGGGTGGCGGAGACTTCTACGACAAGGTGTATTCGGCCGAGCGGCCGGAGCTGTTCTTCAAGGCGCTGGCGCACAAAGTGGTGGGACCAGGCGCGGCGGTGGGCATCCGCAGTGATGCGACGTGGAATGTGCCGGAGCCGGAGCTGGCGCTGGTGGTCAGTCCTGCCGGGAAGATCGTGGGCTGCACGATCGGGAACGACATGAGTTCGCGGGATATCGAGGGGCAGAATCCGCTGTATCTGCCGCAGGCGAAGGTCTACAACCGGAGCTGCGCGCTGGGGCCGGGGATTCTGATCACAGCCGAAGTGCTGCCGGCGGAGACGCGAATTTCGCTGACCATTCAGCGGGGCCCGGAAACCGCGTTCGCGGGCGAGACCCGTCTGGCGCAGATGAAGCGCAAGCCGCAGGAACTCGTCGAGTATCTGTTTCGCGACCAGACGTTTCCGACGGGTGCGTTTCTGCTGACGGGAACGGGCGTGGTGCCGCCGGATTCCTTTACCCTGAAGAGAGGCGACATGGTGCGGATTGCAATTGACGGCATTGGCGTGCTGGCGAATCCGGTTGGTTGATCGAGAGATCAAAAGCTAAGAGCGGGAGTAGTGATGGAGACGGCGAAGGTTTGGATTGCAGGGGAGTGGCGCGCTTCGGACGCCGATTCCACATTTGAGGCGGAGAACCCGTCTACAGGGAAGAAGCTGGGGCGGCTGTTTCCGGTAAGCGGGTGGAGCGACTGCGATCGGGCGCTGTCGGCTGCGGCAGACGCGGCGCATGCGATGGAGCAGGTGCCGTCGGAGAAGATCGCGGCATTTCTTGAAGCCTATGCGCAGAGAATTTCCGAGGCGGCGGAGAAACTGGCACAGGCGGCGCACGAGGAAACGGGGTTGCCGCTGAAGCCGCGCTTGCAGGACGTTGAGATTCCAAGGACCGTCGATCAGCTGCGGCAGGCTGCAGCGGCGGCGCGGCAGCAGTCGTGGCGGCGGATCACGATCGACCGGCAGCGGAATCTGCGGTCGTGTCTCGGACCAGTGGGACCGGTGGTGATCTTTGGACCGAACAATTTTCCTTTTGCCTACAACGCCGTGAGCGGCGGCGATTTCGCATCGGCCATCGCGGCGGGCAATCCGGTGATCGCCAAGGCCCATCCGCTGCACCCTTATACATCGCAGTTGCTGGCCGAGCAGTGCGCGCAGGCGCTGGCGGGAGCGGGGCTGCCGGCTGCGGTGGTGCAGATGCTGTATCACCTGGAAAACGAAACCGGACTGCGGCTGGTGAGCGACCGGCGCATTGGCGCGTTTGCCTTTACAGGCAGCAAGGGAGCGGGACTGGCTCTGAAGGAAGCGGCCGATAAGGCCGGAAAGCCGGCGTATCTGGAGATGTCGAGCCTGAACCCGGTGGTGTTTTTGCCCGAGGGCATGAAGGAGAATGCGCAGGCGTGGGCGGCGCAGCTGACGGATAGCTGCATGGCGGGGTCAGGACAGTTCTGCACCCGTCCCAATCTGGTGTTTGCTTTTGCGGGCGATGCAACGGAGAAGTTCCTGAAGGAAGTGGCCACGGGTTTTGAAGGCCGCACGCCGCACGCGCTGTTGTCCGCTGCAACGCGTGAGCGGCTGGACGATTCCATCGGCAAGCTGAGAAAGGCGGGCGCAGAGGTGGTGACGGGCGGAAAGAATCTCGACGGAGAGGGCTATCGCTACGCGAATACGCTGCTGCGAGTGACCGGGAAGAAATTCCTGCAGGAGCCGGAGGAGTTCCAGCGTGAGGCCTTTGGCAACGAGGTGCTCGCCGTCGTGGTGGATGGGCCTGAGCAGTTGGAGCAGGCGCTCGAGCACATGGAAGGCAACCTGACGGCGAGCGTGTACTCGGCAGAGTCGGGCGCGGACGAGGACGTGTATGGGCGAGTGTCCCCGATGCTGCGGCGCAAGTCGGGGCGTTTTCTGAATGACAAGATGCCGACTGGCGTGGCCGTCAGCCCGGCGATGAACCACGGTGGGCCGTATCCTTCGACGGGGCATCCTGGCTTCACGGCGGTGGGGATGCCGGCGTCCATCACACGCTTCACGGCGCTGCAGTGTTATGACAACGTGCGCGAGGAGCGGCTGCCGGCGTATCTGCGCGGAGAGTGATCCCGACCTGCCGGGCCGCCCCATCCTCCGGACGTAACCAACTGGGTCCGGATGGGTACGTCGTGTCCTGATCGGGGCGTCGCGGGATTTAGAAAAAAGACATGAGTACGGTGCGAGCCATGCCGGGCGGCTGGATGAGCCGGTCCGCCGTCCCGCGCGGTCCGAATGGACGCGGCCTGTGCCGGTGGTGCGCGCTGGAAGTCCCGCGAGGTCGCTACACTTTCTGTTCCCCTTATTGCGTTCACGAGTGGAAGCTGCGGACCCAGCCCGGCTATCTGCGCGAGCAGGTATTTTTACGCGATAAGGGGATTTGTGTCGTGTGCAGCATCGATACTGTGGCGGCGCTGCGCCAGCTGCTGCGGTCGCGTGGAGCGAATCGGGCGGCATTGCTGCAGCACTGGAAGCCGGGACGGCGGCGGCGCGCCAGCCTGTGGGACGCGGATCACATTGTCCCCGTGATCGAGGGCGGCGGAGAATGCGATCTGGAGAACATTCGCACGTTGTGCCTGCGCTGCCATCGAGAGGCGACTGCGGCGCTGCGGGCGAGGCGGGCGCGGAAAGCCGCTGAGACCGGTTCGGCGAAAAAGTAACCGTACCGGGTCGCACACCCTTCCATGGAACCAGATGGGGTATAGTGTTTCAAACTCAGTAACTGCTCACGTTTCCTTGGTTCAAAATCACAGCCACCGAGAGGTTCGACTCACATGCGGTTGTCGATCGCTGCTGTCTGTCTGTTTGCCGTTACCACTTACGCCGCGGATATGGGACACAGTCTGCGCGGCTACACACCGCAGGATTCCGCCACCGAGATCAGCTGGGAGCAGAAGTTTCGCGCGATTCCGGAACCCGACCGGATCCGGGAGAACATGCGGCGGTTGAGCGCGCGGCCGCATCACGTCGGATCGCCGTATGACAAAAACAATGCGGAGTGGCTGGTGGCGCAGCTAAAGTCGTACGGACTGGACGCGCAGATCGAGCAATTCAGCGCGCTGTTCCCCACGCCGAAGTCGCGGCTGCTGGAGCTGGAAGGGCCGACCCCGTTTAAGGCGACACTGCAGGAGCCGCCGGTCAGCGTCGATCCTACGTCGGATCAGCAAAGCGAACAGCTGCCGACCTACAATGCCTATTCCCGTGATGGTGACGTGACCGCGCCGCTGGTGTATGTGAACTACGGCCGGCCGGAAGATTACGACGTGCTGGAGCGGATGGGCGTGTCAGTGAAGGGCGCTATCGTCATTGCGCGCTACGGCATGAGCTGGCGCGGCATTAAGCCGAAGGTAGCCGCGGAGCACGGTGCGGTGGGCTGCATCATCTACTCCGATCCGCGGGACGACGGATATTTCCAGGGCGACAGCTATCCGGAGGGTCCGATGCGTCCGCCAGAGGGTGTGCAGCGCGGCAGCGTGATGGATATGCCCGTGTATCCGGGCGATCCGCAAACGCCGGGCGTGGGAGCCAAGCCGGGCGTGAAGCTGATTCCGCTGGATAAAGTGCAGACGATCACGAAGATTCCGGTGCTGCCCATTTCCTACGCGGACGCGACGCCATTTCTGAAGGCACTGGGCGGAGAAGTCGTGCCGGAGGCATGGCGCGGTGGGCTGCCGCTGACCTATCACACAGGTCCGAGCACGGTGAAGGCTCATCTGGCGCTGGCGTTTAACTGGGATCGCGATCCGCTGTATGACGTGGTCGCGAGGATTCCGGGCGCGAAGTATCCGGATCAGTGGGTCATTCGCGGGAATCATCAC
>JBAUZR010000605.1:0-12841 GCA_049585375.1 Acidobacteriaceae bacterium | reverse complement strand
GGCCTGGGACTGGGCGGCAGCAAGCGGCTGGTGAACGAGTTTTCCGTTGAGTCCGAGCCAGGCAAAGGAACACGGGTCACAGTGGTGCGATGGAAATAGCCTTCACCGAATGGGTTCCCATCACCGATGCGTCCTCGGTCGGGGAAGCGCGCCGGACCGCGCAGATGGCGGCGCAGCGGCTCGGGTTTGACGAGACGAAGGCGGGAGAGCTGGCACTTCTGGCCACGGAATCTTCGCGCAACGTGCTGCTGCACGGGGGCGGAGGCCAGATGGTGGTTGGAGGCATGAAGGGCGACCGCCAGCAGGTGGCGCGCATTCTGGCATTGGACAAGGGCCCGGGCATTGCCAATGTCGCGCAGGCCATGACCGACGGATACTCCACGGCAGGCACCATGGGCGGTGGAATGGGCGCGATGAAACGCATGGCGACCACGCTGGAGATCTTCACCGGGCGGGCGGGGACCATCCTCCTGCTGGAACTCGGACAGGCTGCGGCGCTGGAAAGTCTGCGCATCGCGGGGATGGCGGTACCGTTTCCGGGGGAGCGGTTCTGCGGAGACGCATGGACCTTCCACCAGACGCAGGACAAAACGAAGGTTCTGCTGGTGGACGGCCTGGGGCACGGATGGGAAGCGGCGGAGGCGGCGCAGGAAGCGATGGCAAGCTTTCGGAAGAATGTGGAACTGGCACCGGGTGAGATTCTCCGCTGTATACACGACGCGCTGAAAAAGACACGCGGCGCGGTCGCGTCCGTCGCTGAGATCCGGACGAATGAACGGGCGCTGACCTACGCGGGGGTGGGCAACATCTCCGCTGTCGTGCTCTCGGGGGGCGCCTCGCGCAGCCTGGTGGCGCACAATGGAACGCTGGGGGTGGCCACCTCGCGCATCCAGGAGTTCCACATGGAGTGGCCCGCAGATGCGATTCTGGTGCTCCATTCCGATGGGCTGCAGTCGCGATGGGATCTTTCCGCTTATGCCGGTCTTATGGTGCGGCATCCGGCGGTCATCGGGGGGGCGCTGCTGCGCGACTTCCGGCGACAGCGCGACGACGCCAGCGTGGTGGTCGTGAAAGCAGCGTGAGGCATGACGGTTCCCATCTTCCATCTCGCCCTGCGCACGGAGCGCGATGTGGTTCAGGCGCGTCAGCGCGCTCGCGAGGTGGCGGCGGAACTGGGTCTGGATAACCAGGATCAGATCCGCCTGGCGACCGCGACGTCGGAGATTGCGCGGAATGCCTTTCGCTACGCGCGCAATGGCCGGGTGGAATTCGGCGTGAGGCTGGAAGAGCCGCAATCGCTGGAAGTGACGGTTTCCGACACCGGTCCGGGAATCCCCAATCTCGACGAGATTTTCGATGGCCGGTACAAGTCGGAAACCGGCATGGGAATGGGGATTGTCGGCACCCGGCGTCTGATGGATAAGTTCGAGATCGTAACCGCGCCCGGCGGAACCACGGTGCGGATGGTGAAGCACATCGCGCGACACCAGGCGATTCTGACCCAGAGCACCGCGCACGAGCTGAACCGCAGGATGATCGCGCGGACGCCGGACAGCCCCTACGAAGAGATCGAACAGCAGAATCAGGAGCTGCTGAAGACGCTTCAGGAACTGCGCGCGCGCCAGGAGGAGCTGGAGCTGCTGAATCGCGAGCTGGAAGACACGAATCGCGGGGTGGTGGCACTGTACGCCGAACTGGATGAGCGCGCCGATTATCTGCGCCGGGCTTCGGAGCTGAAGACGAAGTTCCTCTCCAACGTGTCGCATGAGTTCCGGACGCCGCTGAACTCGATCATCTCTCTGGCGCGTCTGCTGATGGACCGCATGGATGGCGAGCTGACGACGGAACAACTGAAGCAGGTGCGCTATATCGAAAGTTCCGCGCGCGACCTGCAGGAGATGGTCAACGATCTTCTCGATCTGGCGAAGGTGGAAGCGGGAAAGATCCGCATCCGGCCCCGGCAGTTCGAGGTTCACGAGCTTTTCAGCGCTTTGAAAGGCATGCTGAAGCCGCTGCTGGCCGATAACACCTCCGTCGATCTGGTCTTTGAGGATGCGAGCGAAATGCCGAAGCTCCATACGGACGAAGGCAAGGTATCGCAGATTCTGCGCAACCTGATCTCGAATGCCCTGAAGTTCACGCCGAGCGGCTATGTGCGGGTGAAGGCGGAGGCGTCTTCAGCGGATACCGTGCTGTTTTCGGTTGAAGACACGGGGATCGGCATCCCGCAGGAACACCACGAGACGATTTTTCGGGAGTTCAGCCAGATCGAGAACCCGCTGCAGGATCGGCATCGTGGAACCGGGCTGGGACTGCCGCTGTGCCGCAATCTGGCTCTGCTGCTGGGGGGAAGCATCTGGCTGGAAAGCGAGACCGGCAAAGGCTCCACATTCCACGTCAGCATTCCCGCGATCTATGTGGGCGAGGCGACTGAGATCCAGGGACCCGACAATCTGCCGGTACCAGATTTTCACCGAGCGCCGGTTCTCTACCTCGAGGACAACCCGGAGACCTCACGGATCTTCGAGAGCTACCTGCGCAACACCGAATTCCAGCCCATTCTGGCTGCCAGTGTGGCGCAGGCGGAGGTATGGACGGCCCGGCATACGCCGAGCGCTGTGGTTTCCGACATCTATCTGGGGGACGACACGGCGTGGGGATTCCTGAGCAGGCTGCGGGAGAGACTGCCGAAGCTGCCGGTGATCGGCACCAGTATGTTCGATGAAGCGGAGCGTGCGGCCGGCTGCGGGATCGACCTTTTCCTGCCCAAGCCGCTGGAGCGGGAGACGCTGCTGCGCGAGCTGCGGAGGCTGACAGCGCAGCTGGGCACGCGGCGGCTGCTGGTGGTGGACGACAACGATGTGTCTCGTTACATCCTGCGTGAGCTGCTGCATCAGCCCTGGCTGGACATCGCCGAAGCGAGCAATGGCACGCAGGCGCTGGCGGCCCTGCGCGACCGTCTGCCGGATGGCCTGATTCTCGATTTGCTGATGCCGGACATCGGCGGAATGGAGATTTTGCGGCAATTGCGCGCGGACCCTGCAACCGAAAGCCTGCCCGTGCTGATCTATACCTCCAAGCCGCTCAGTGAACAGGAGCGAGCCCAACTGGAAGTTTGGCGAGCGAGGATTGTTCGCAAGGAAGATGTATCGACGCGGCTTTCGGCCCAGCCGTTTCTGGACTGGATGACCTTTGCCGGGCTGACGCCCGCAGCGCCCGCGCACGACAGAGATGGCTGAAAAGCAGGCACGGATCCTCGTTGTCGATGACCGGGAGCAAAACCGGTACGTGCTGTGCCGCGTTCTGACGCAGGCAAATTACGAGTGCCTGGAAGCAAGTACGGGCGCAGCAGCGCTGGCGCTGGCGGCAACATTGCCGGAGATCATTATTCTCGATGTGAGCCTGCCGGATATGTCGGGCTTCGAAGTGTGCCGCAGGATCAAGAGCGATCCGCTGCTGTCGCAGATTTCCATTTTGCAGATCTCGGCCTCGATGGTTTCGAGCGAGCACAAAACCAGGGCGCTGGAAGCCGGAGCGGACGGATACCTGATTCACCCGATCGACGGGACAGTGCTGGTGGCCACGGTGCGGTCGCTGCTGCGGCTGCGGGCCGCGGAAATGGTAGTTCGGCAGTCGGCGGAGCAATGGCAGGCGACCTTCGATGCGCTCTCTGAAGGCCTGGCGGTGGTGAGCGCCGATCACCGGCTGATTCGGTGGAATGCGGCATTCGCCTCGATGTGCGGATCCGACTCTCCGCTGCAGACGGGCGATGACGCGGCCGTTCTGATCGAGCGCCTGCTGGGCACGAGTGAGCCGCTGTTTCAATCGGGGCAGGAACCGGCAACGATGGAGCGTCTCGTCGCTGACCGGGATATTCATCTTTCGGTGAATCGGATTAACCGCACGTCCAGCGAGAGCGAAATCGTGCTCGTTCTCTCCGATATCACGGACCGCCGGCTGGCCGAATATGCCCTGCGTACGGCGGAGAAGATTGCCGCAACTGCAAAACTGGCCAATGCGATCGCCCACGAGATCAACAACCCTCTGGAGTCGCTGACCAATCTGCTTTATCTGGCGCAGGGATCCGGGTCTCTCGACGTGGTGCAGGGGTATCTCGCCCAGGCGAATGAGGAACTGTATCGGATCTCCCGCATCACCCGGCAGACGCTCTCCTTCCAGCGCGACACGCATCTTCCGCTGGCGATGGATATCGGGAGTCTGGTATCCGACGTTGTGGAGCTGTTCGAGAAATCGGCAGCGTCACGGCAGGTTCGAGTGGTATGCGATCGGCGACCCACGCTGGCCATCCATGGCTTTCCCGGCCAGCTCAGGCAGGTCTTCGGCAATCTGGTGCGGAATGCCATGGAAGCTGCGCGGCCAGGCAGCGACGTGACCGTCCGGGTGCGGCCGATTCGCCGCGCGGGAAGAGCGGGCACTCGGGTCACCATTCACGACTGCGGTTCCGGCATTGAGAAAAGCGTGCAGAAACGAATGTTCGATCCGTTCTTCACGACCAAGGAGTTGCGCGGGTCAGGGCTCGGCCTGTGGGTCTCCAGGAGCCTGGTCATGAAGCATCAGGGGACGATACGCTTCCGCTCCTCCACGCGTCCGGGAGCCAGCGGCACGACGTTCGAAGTCTATCTGCCGGTGGGCGGGGTCTCGCCCCATTCCGGCGATAACGACGCGAAATAGAGATTCGATTCCGTCAGCTTCCATTGAAGTGCGACCCGGGACTCCCCGGCGTCGTTAACGGGGCGGCTATGGCTCTGCGGCGAAGCCGGCGAGGAGGACGGTTGCGGCAAAGAGCAGGGTGTCGAACACGTAGTTGAGGCCCTCCACGGCGAGGGACGCGGAGTGAATCTCCGCGACGAGGATGGGTCCGTAGAAAAGCACGGTGACCAGCAGCAGGACAAGGCCGAGCCCGGCGGCGGCCAAGCGTATGGTGGGGCGGAAGAGCAGGCCGATGCCGCCGAGAAGCAGGGCGATGCCGACCAGATACGCCCAGAGCGCGGGCGTGGGTATCCAGGCGGGCGTTGGCTTTTCCAGGGGGACGCCGATTACAAATCGTGGAAAGAGGAAGTGCTCGACAGCGTAGAAGATGAGAATCGCGGCGAGGACGGTGCGGCCGGTGCGGACCAGTACCCGGCCTGCAGACTGAGCGCGCGGCCAGAGACTGCCGGACAGGACCAGGGCGCCGGAGGCGAAGCAGGTCTCGCGGACGGTGAGGGTCCAGAAGATATGGTCGTGAAGGTGGCGCGGCAGGATGGGCAGGTCGATGGTGATGACGACGAGCAGGAAGAAAAGGGCGAGCAGGGCGGCGGCGCTGCGCACACAGCGCCAGAGGATGAAGCTGACGGCGGCGGCGAGAAGACAGGTGCCGAAGAAATACGTCCAGAACAGAGGCGCGGGGAGCCAGTGGGGCACGATGGGGGCAAGATCGCGCGCGGCGGTAAAGTGTTCGGCGGCAAAAGCGGCGAGCGCGGTGGCTTCGAATGCGGGGCCCAGCGCAATGAGTTTATCGGCGCCCTCGGCGGCACGGAATCGCGGCCGGGCGAGGATGAGCCCCGCGACCAGAGCGGCGACACCTGCCGCCATCATGCCGCCGACCTCTGCGGTCATTCTCTTCTCCTGCGATCAGAATTCTGAAGGGCTGGGGGTTCGAGACATTCTATCGAGAGACCTCCGAGAACAACAGGACCAGCGGTTCACGCAGGCGACAGAAAGTGGATATGCTGTGTGACGGACCGGCGGTTTTGATTCCTCGCCGGCATTTCGAGGGGATCGATGGCTCAGTCGGATGGCGGCATTGGCAATGTGACACCGAACACCACGCTGCTGCAGATGGCGATGGCGTATTCCCGCAGCCGTGTTCTTTGCGCGGCGGCGCGCCTGGGAGTGGGCGATGCACTGGGCGACGACGTGCACAGCGTCGATGAGCTGGCTGCCGCGTGCGAGGCCGATGTCGACGCTCTCTATCGCCTGCTGCGCGCGCTGGCCAGCATTGGGGTGACGGAGGAAACGGCGCCGAGACATTTTCGGCTGACCGAGCTGGGGCGTCCGCTGCGCAGGGCCGTGGCGCAATCCGCATGGCCAGCTGTTGTTTTCTGGGCGGATCTGCTGGCCGATGAGTGGTCGCTGCTGACCGAATGCATTCGCACGGGAAAGCCGGCGTCGCAGGTGCGGGATCCCAAGGCGATGTCACGGTGGGCGCAGGATCCGGAGGCGAGCTCGATTTTTCGTGCGGTGATGGGCACGGCGCCCGCGGAGGATTACGCTCCCATCGCGCGGGCGTGGGACTTTTCCGGAGCGAAGGTGGTCGCCGATCTGGGCGGGGGAGGGGGCTCTCTGATTCTGGCAGTGCTGGAGCTGCATCCTCGGATTCAGGGGATGCTGGTCGATCTGGAAGCCAGTATCGAGGCAGCGCAGGCGCGCTTTGCGCAGGAGAAGAATGCGTCCCGGTGCCGGCTGGTGACGGCGGATCTGATGCAGTCGGTTCCGGCGGGGGCCGATGTGTACATGCTGAAACATGTTCTGCATGGGCGGCGGGATCCGGAGGCGATCAGGATTCTCGCGAATTGCCGCGCGGTCATGCCGGAGGACGGCACTCTGCTGATCATCGAATTCATTTTGCCGCCGCGGGTCGCGCAGGCCGATCCGGAGCTGGAGGGGCATCTGATGAGCGATCTCAACATGCTGGCGGTGACGGGCGGCCGCGAGCGCAGCGAGAGCGAATGGAGAGCGCTTCTGGAGAGCTCGGGCTTTCGTCTTAACGGTGTTTATCCGGTGGGGAGTGACGTGGGCATCGTCGAGGCCAGGCCGGCGAGGACGTAAGAGAAGTCAGTGGCGCGGAAGCGCCGCTCACGGATGAGAAAATCGTTTTGTGAACCGCTGTTGTCTGCACTCTTCCCTTCTGATCTGCCTTCTGTCTCTCGGGGCGTCTGCCATGGCAGCGCCGCTGTCGCATACTCCGCGCTCCGGAACGCGTGCGATGCACCTGCAACGGCATCCGACGGTTGCACTGACGTTCGACGATTTGCCGGCGGCTGGAGGGCTGCCGCCGGACGCAACCCGCGTCGCGATTCTGACGCGGCTGGCGCACGAGCTGAAGGCCGGACACCTCAGGGGTGTCTACGGATTTGTGAACGCCCTGGATCTGGACGATGATCCTGACACGCAGGGCGCGCTGCGGGCGTGGGTTGCGTCCGGGATGAACATCGGGAACCATACTTGGTCGCACCCGTCGCTCAACGATGTCACAGCGCAGGCCTATGAGCACGAGATTGCGCTCGATGAACCGGCGCTGCGCCAATATGCCGAGGGACGCGACTGGCACTGGTTCCGGTATCCGTACCTGGAGGAGGGTGACACGCTGGAGAAGCGGGACAGCGTTCGCGCGTGGCTTCACGACCACGGTTATCGCATTGCCGAGGGGACGCTGACGACGCAGGATGACGACTGGAGCGATCCGTATAACCGCTGTGTGGCGAAGGGCGATGCGAAGGACATTGCATGGCTGAAGCAAAGCTATATGGACAATGCAGCGGAGTTCCTGCAGCTGGGGCGCGAGGAGGAACAGATCGCGTTTGGCCACGAGATTCCCAACGTGCTGCTGCTGCACGCGACGGACTTCACCACCCTGATCCTGCCGGATCTGCTGCATCTGCTGCGGCAGGAAGGCTTCCGCTTTGCCTCGCTGGCCAAAGTGGAACGCAACCCGGCCTATGCGCTCGATCCCCACGCCGGGTTGGCGAATGGCGGGCCCTTTCCGAACCTGTTCATGAACTCGCGGCATCTGAAGTATCCGCCGTTCAAGCCGGAGCCAATGAGCGAACTCGACGCGGTGTGCCGGTAGCCGGAGACCTGCGCGCACCGCGGCCGCGGCTGTACGCCGGGAAGAGATCGGGGGTATGGTGGAGGTCCGGGCCTCGGCTACCGCGCAACCGGGCCTGATTCCGTTTTTGTGCCGGAACAACACGCCGGGTGGTTACGCCATCTGAACCGGCGTCATCTTAAAAGATTAAGGAGAAAGCATGGCCGACCAGAAAGGGCAGCAGCACGAGAATTCAGTGAAGGAACTGATCGACGCACTCAACGAAGATCTGGCGCGCGAGTATCAGGCGATTATCGCGTATACGGTGTACAGCAACGTACTGTCGGGGGCCCAGTGGATGAACATCGCCGCCGAGCTGAAAGTGCATGCGGGCGAAGAGCTTCAGCACGCGATGATCCTCGCCGATCAGATTGACTATCTGGGCGGGATGCCGACGGCTACGCCGAAGCCGGTGAAGCTGTCGAAGAAGGCAGAGGATATGTTGCGGTTCGATCTGGACAACGAGACGGAGACGATCAGGAACTACCGGCAGCGGGTGAAGCAGGCCGAAGCGGTGGGGCACTACGCGCTGGCGGAACAGATCCGGCAAATCATTACACAGGAACAGGATCACCAGCACTCGCTGGCGACCGCTTTGGGCATCGATGTGCCGAAGGTGCTGGGCCAGGGGGCGTAGAGCCGGAGGGGCGTCTCGATCAGAACCGCGCGGGACAGAAAGCGTCGGCGCGCGGTTCGTCAGACAGCATTTTCCATGTACCGCTCACGGGCGCGGCGGAGCCGGCGCTCCTGATCCCCCTCAATCGTGTTCCAGGCGCCGAGCCGGTAGGCGGCGAGGCGGATCTGGGCGACGTGCTCGAGGGTCTCCATTTTGCAAAAGGCGTCAAACAGGCTGACACCACAGACGACTGCGCCATGGTTGGCGAGGAGCATGGCGTCGTAGGCGGGGATGAGGGGGCGCAGGCTGCCGGCGACCTCGTCGGTACCGGTGGCGGCGTAGGGGGCGAGCGGAACCGGGCCGAGGACCATGGCGGCTTCCTGGGAGAGCAGCTCGTCAAGGGCATGGCCGGCGCAGGCGAAGGCGGTAGCAATGGGCGGGTGGGCGTGAATGACGGCCTGCACGTCGTCGCGCTGCCGGTAGAAGGCCAGGTGCATGCCGAGTTCGCTGGTGGCGTTGCGCGCACCTTCCAGACGGTGGCCGTCGAGGTCCACCAGAACCATGTCGGAACGGCGGAGCAGGTGTTTACTGGCGCCGGTAGGGGTCACCAGCAGGGTGCGCTCGTCCAGGCGTACAGAGAGATTGCCCGCAGTGGCCGGGGTATAGCCCAGGCGATAGAGCCAGCGGCCGTAGCGAACGAGCTCGCGGCGGAGCTCCTCTTCCCTTTCCAGCCTGCATTCGTCCGCCAATTCACTTCTCCCTGGGGTCCTTATCGTCATCATCACCTCGCTCATCAGGGTTGGAGGATGTTGAAGGGGGGCGCTACGGGCGGAGCGGGCGGAGCCAGAGCGTCGCGGAGTGATTTCCAACGCTGGCCGAGGCGGTCCGAGGCCATGAAGACGTGGCCGGCGGTGAGGGCGCCGATGAGTGGATAGTGGCCGACGGCGGCCAGCCCCATTGAGGCAATGCACCCGCACTGGGCGCAGTCAGGGTCGCCGCCGAACTGGCAGGGCGTGATGCGGGTGGTCAGGTCAGCGGAGATGGTCCGGGTGGTGCGCGCAAAGATGCAGGCGCCCGGGCTCGTGGGCGGATGCTCCAACTCGCGCAGGACCGGCTCCGGCATGTCGAGGAGAGGATACAGCGGACCCAGGCGGCGGAATGTGTCGATGGTCACGGCTCTTTGACGAGGTGAAAGAATCTCGGCATCCGTGGCCCCGCGCTGAGGCGTGAAGAGACTAAACCAGATCTTGCGGATCTCCGGACGGGCGCTCCAGAAGCGGAGAAACTCATCGAGGTAGCCGGGCCGATCGGCAATCTGGGCAGTGACGGTGCAGTGGATGGTGACGGCGGCTCCCTGAATGCTTTTGAGGATGCGCTCGTAGGTGGCGGGTTTGCGCCGGACGTCGTGTTCCGCGGGCAGACCGTCAATGGAGACGACGACGTTCAGCTTTTTGTACTGCGACCAGGCCGCCGGAATGGTGCGGAAGGCGCTGGTAACGACCTGGGTGTGTATGCCGCGGCTTTCGATCTGGGGGATGAGCCGCTCGAGCTCGCGGTAACGGACCATGGGATCGCCGCCGACGAGGGAGACGTGGAGAGGCTTGAGCTGGTCGAGGAGCGCGAGGACGCGGGCGACCAGTTCGTCGCCTTTGAAGTCGGAGAGCTGGCGGAGCTCGGCGCCACCGCCGAGGTGCGCGGCGTCAAAGGCGTAGCAGCCAGGACAACGCAGGGGGCACTCTTTGGTGATCTCGATGGAGAGCGAAGGGGCGCGGCCGGTGAGGATGCGGGCCCAGGCGTGGACGACTTCGGACTTTTTCATTAGCGAACTCCGCCACAGCCGGCGAGGGCTGTTCGTGAAAGGCTGGGGACGACGGCGTGGGTGCCGGGAATGTGCAGCGTTCCCGAAACGAATCAGATCTGAAGCGGGCCAAGAAAGGCGCCGGCGGGTCGGCGCAGGAACAAATCGCGAGGCGCGGCAGCGGTGATGCAGGGAGGGGCGATAGGGGGCCGCAAAACGCTGCGCCGGAACGGCAGTGAAAAGAATCGGCAAAAGGCGAGCAGGTGCCGAATCTTCTGACGGCAATGCTGGGCGCGCAGGAGTACCAGGCAGAGGCAGGTGACGATGATGAAGAGTCCCAGCTCGAAGTCCTGCCCGCCCTGAAGAAAGTGATCCCATGTCCAGAAGTGCTGAGTGATGGGCATGGTAATGAGCTCGATGAAGGCGAGGCCGAGGAGGAGACGGCTGAGATCGGCGCAGAGTTGCGCACGGTTCGCGAAGGCGAAACGCCAGGGCCAGACGAGGATCGCGTTCCGAGTCGGCATACTGCGCTGTATTGATTCTACTTCGGGACGGCCTGTGAGGGGAACGAGGCACCTCGGAAAGCGAAGATTTCACGGGGGCCGGCGGGGGATGCCCAGGGGGCGCAATTGGAGCGACAGGCGTTCCCTGCCCCACGATACGGTCCCACGGGTCTTCTCGAGCGACGCGATTCGAAGCCGCGGAAACCGCTGGGCGGGCGCCGGTCCGGGGCGTAGAATCCGGAACGCATCGCGGAACGGGAAGAGCGCGAGGCTCGGCCCAACCGCGCAGACAGGCAGAGGAGGTGCGGTATGCGGTGGATGCGAGCGACGTGGATGGTAGCAGCGGCCGCGGTGGCGGCCTCTTTAACAGGATGTGGACGGCACAGCAGCGCGGAACATTATTATCTGGTGGCGTCCAACACCAAGCTGGCGTACTGGCAATCGGCGTCGGCGGGCCTGGACAAGGTGGCAGCCGAATACAACGTGCATGCCGACCTGAGCGGGCCGGATACCTTCGATCCGAAGGAGCAGGTGGACGACTTTCGCGCGGTGGTGGCGAAGAAGCCGGCGGGAATTCTGGTATCGGTCGCCGATGCAAAGCTGATGCAGCCGGAGATCGATGCAGCCATCGAGGCAGGCATTCCCGTGCTGACGGTTGACTCCGATGCTCCGAACAGCAAGCGGCTGTACTTTATCGGGACCAATAACCGCGAGGCAGGGCGGTTGGGCGGCCGGGCGCTGGTGAAGAAGCTGAATGGCAAGGGCAATGTAGTGGTGTTCACCATGCCAGGACAGCCGAATCTGGAAGACCGCCTGGCGGGGTATAAGGACGTGCTGGCGACTGCGCCGGGAATCCACATTGTGGACGTGGTCGATATTGCGGGCCAGAGCACGGTGGCCTTCGACAAGACCGAACAGGACATGGCGAAGACCGGCGCGGATCGCGTGGACGGCTTCGTCTGCCTGGAGGCTTCGGCGGGGAAAGACGTGGGCGAAGTGCTGCGGCGGCACAACGCGAAGGACCGTGTGGTGATTGCGATGGACGTGGATAAGGCGACGCTGGATCTGGTGAAGGAGGGCGTAATTGCAGCCACGGTCGCGCAGAAGCCGTTCACGATGGCCTACGTGGGGGTGAAGATGCTGGATATGCTGCATCACAATCCGCTGCCGTCTCTGACAACGAACTATGCGGTCGATGTGCAGTCGCCGATTCCCGCATTCGTGGATACGGGTTCGGCGCTGGTGGATTCCAGCAACGTGGACCAGTATCTGCAGGGCGGACCGGGGCACTGAGCCAGTTCCCTTTCACCACAGAGAACACAGAGAACACAGAGGGGGTCGGGAAACGCCCCTCGACAATCTTCTGTGTTCTCTGTGTGGTCTGTGGTGATCAGAAGCGCAGCCGTTATTCCACGCGGAGAGCGGTCATGGGCTCGACGCTGGCAGCGCGCTGCGCCGGGATGACGGCAGCCAGGAACGCGGCGATGGCCAGAATGACGGTGGCTCCAATGAGGATCTCGGGATCCCAGGGGCGCACGTTGTAGAGCAGGCTGGCCATGAAGCGGCTGCCAAAGATGGCCGCGGGCATGCCGATGGCGAGGCCGATCGCCGCCTGAAGAAAGGCGCTGCGGAGAACCATCTGCACGATGCCCGCGCGATCGGCGCCGAGCGCCATGCGGATGCCGATCTCGCTGGTGCGTTGTGCGACGGAGTACGCGGTGACTCCGTAGAGGCCGATGGCGGCGAGCGTGAGGGCGAGGAATCCGAAGACGGAGGTGAGCTGGACAAGGATCTCCTGCTCGAGAAACTGGTCCTTCACCTGTTCTGTGAAGCTCTCAAAGCTGAGGAGGGCGAGGTTTGGATTGATCTGGCTCAGCGCCCGGCGCACCTGGGCTTCGAGGCCCGGGACGAAGCCAGCGGTCTGGATTTCAACGGCGCTCATCTCCAGGTGCGAGACATCCTCAAACATCTTTTCGGATGGGTCGTCATATTTCTGCCACTGTTGGGCGGGGAGGAAAAACATGGAACGGATGCGGCTGGTCGGATCCCAGTAC
>JBAUZR010000604.1:0-9483 GCA_049585375.1 Acidobacteriaceae bacterium | reverse complement strand
GCCGTACCTCTATTCGCAGCGTGACCAGCAGAGCGGCGGTTTCGACGTCATGCTCGAAGTCTGGCTGGAGAGCGCCAAAATGAAGGCCAGTCGCAAGCCCCCGGTCCGGCTGAGCCGGGGCAGCATGAAGGATTTGTACTGGACTCCAGCCCAAATGCTCACCCATCACGCGAGCAACGGCTGCAATCTGCAACCGGGTGATCTGCTGGCGACCGGTACTATTTCCGGGCCGGTCCGCGATTCAGTGGGTTGCCTGCTGGAGCGGACACGCCGGGGCGCCGAACCGCTGGATCTTCCGAATGGCGAAAGCAGAAAATTTCTTGAAGACGGCGACGAGGTGATCCTGCGCGGCTGGTGCGAACGGGAAGGCTATCCGCGGATCGGCCTGGGCGAATGCCGCGGACGGGTCATTCCGGCCGCCTGAAGTCTGCCTCAGTACACGAGGAACTTCGCATACCAGTGAAGGATCGGCTGGCCCGCGAAGATCGTATAAAGCGCTGCGGCGCACAGAAAGGACCCGAGCGGCAGTCGCGTTGCCAGCGAGCGCCGATGGCGCGGCGCCAGCAGCAGTGCGGCCACTCCGAAGACGGCTGTCGCCAGCGTGCCGAGAACGAGGGCCAAAATCGTGGGTCCGGGCCCGAGCCACGCCGCAATCATGGCGAGCAGTTTCACATCGCCCATGCCCATGCCTTCTACGTGCCGCAGCAGCAAATACGTCCAGCGGATAATGAGCAGAATGAGCGCCGCGAGAAACGCCCAGAGAACCGCCTGTCCCGCGTGCCACAGACGCTCCGTCAGGAACTCCGCCGGGCGCGCCGCGGCATAAAGCACGCCGAGGCCGATCCCGGGGAGCGTGAAGACGTCGGGGAGTCGCATCGTCTCGGCATCCATCACCGCCAGGCCGAGCAGAAGGAAGCAGAGGACGTCCATGCCGATGCCGGTGAGAGTGAGGCCAAATCGGAGAAAGCTCAGGAGAAAGAGGGCCGCCGTCGCGAACTCCACTGCCGGATAGCGCCAGGAGATCGAGGCGCGGCAGGCGCGGCAACGACCTCGAAGAGCCATCCAGCTGAGCAGCGGAATGTTGTCCATCGGTCGAATGGGCGCGCTGCAGTCGGGACAATGGGACCCCGGGTGCAGAATGGAAGCGTGCTCGGGCAGGCGTGCGACGCAGACATTGAGAAAGCTGCCAAAAGCCAGGCCGAAGAGTACGACAAAGATGGCGGTGAGCAAAATCGCGGCGAATCTCCTTCGAGCGGAACCGGAACCAGCATACCGGCAACGGCATTGTAGAGTAGGGATATGGCCGCGGAGAACGAGCCTGTCCTGGCGAATGATGCTCCTGAACCCGACGCCCGTGCGGGCGATCTGTTCGCCGAGGCTGTGAGCATTATGGCGCGGCTGCGCGCTCCCGGTGGCTGTCCCTGGGATCGCGAGCAGACCTTTGCCTCCATCCGCAAATACACCCTGGAAGAAACCTGGGAGGTTCTCGACGCGATCGAGCGTGAGAACTGGACGGACCTGGCCGACGAATTGGGAGATCTGCTGCTGCAGGTCCTGTTCTACGCAGAAATGGCCTCGGAAGCCGGACATTTCTCCATTGGTGATGTGATTGCCGGGCTGAATCGCAAACTGATCCGGCGTCATCCGCACGTGTTTGGCGAAGAAGCTTCAGCGGCGGCGGGGAACCGCGCCGAGGGCCTGGAGACCGACGGCATTGGATCTTCGCAGGTGCTGCGCAACTGGGACGAGATCAAGAAGCGGGAGAGGAAAACTGCGCACGGCAACGCAGGGCGACTGGATTCGATCTCGCGTGCCATGCCGGCTCTGTCTGAGGCGGGGAAGATCGGATCGCGGGCAGCGAAGGTCGGCTTTGACTGGCCGGACGCGCAGGGCGTGCTGGCTAAGCTTCGCGAGGAGACTGCGGAACTGGATGAAGAGATCCGAATAGGGGCACAGGCAAAAGCGGCGGAAGAGATGGGCGATCTGTTATTTACAGTCTCAAATCTCGCGCGGCACCTGAAGATCGATCCGGAAATGGCGCTCCGCGATGCCAACGCGAAATTTCGGCGGCGGTTCGGTGCGATGGAGGAGGCTTCGGCTGCCAGGCCGCTCGAGGAGCTGACGGCTCCGGAGCTGGAGTCGCTGTGGGAGCAGAGCAAGGGGGCGGAACGCCGCGCATGAATCCGCAGACAATTGAAACGGCCATGGGGACCCAGGTTGTGCTGCGCAGCTGCCAGGGTTTCGAGGAGATGGACGCCTGCGTGCGTCTGCAGATTGAAACATGGGGCTACGCCGACGGCGACGTGATCCCCCGTCGCGTTTTCACGGTGGCGCAGAGGATTGGTGGGCAGGTGATTGGCGCCTTCGAGGGGCAGAATATGGTCGGATTCGCCATGTCTTTGCCTGCCATGAAGGCCGAGCCTGGGACGGGAGCGTCGCCGATGCCCTATCTCCACTCGCACATGCTGGCGGTCACGCCTCGATACCGGAACAGTGGGATTGGCCGTCATCTCAAGCTGTATCAACGGGAGGAAGCGCTCAGCCGCGGTATCACACTGATGGAGTGGACTTTTGACCCGCTGGAGATCAAGAACGCCTTTTTGAATATCCACAGGCTCGGCGTGATCGTGCGCAGCTATACCCCCAATTTCTATGGTGTATCCTCATCTCGTCTACAAGGTGGTCTTCCCACGGACCGTCTCCATGCCGAGTGGTGGATGGATTCGGAACGCGTGAAAGCCGTCCTCACCGGGGCCTCGTATACGCCGCCCGAGATCCAGGAGACAATCGTGGTGCCGAAAGCTGTGACCGAATGGAAAGCTTCGGCTACGAGTGTCGCCCGAGCTGCGGCGGTGCAATCGGAGAATCGCCGCCGCTTTCTGGATGCGTTTGGGCGCGGGCTGGCGGTCGTTGGTTTCCAGTGGGATTCGCAAGGTAACGGCACTTTCGAACTTGCACGACTGCAACAATCCCGAACGGGAGTTCTATGAGAATCGATGCCATCCTGCTTCGTGAAATACGACTTCCCCTCGTCAAGCCTTTTCAAACAAGTTTTGGAACCACAACCGAGCGCCGCATCCTGCTCATTGAATTGCGCGCCGAAGGCCTGATCGGCTGGGGCGAGTGCGTGGCTGGAGAGCACCCGTTTTTCTCCGACGAAACCGTGGATACCGCGTGGCTGGTGATCCAGAGCGAACTCGGTCCCATGCTGGCGAATGCAGAGCCGGAGCATGGCGGGAAATGCCCGGGTATTTTTCGGCAGGTCCGTGGTCATCGCATGGCGAAGGCAGCCCTCGAGAATGCAGTTTGGGATCTGGAGGCGCAGATGAGGGGCATTCCCCTGGCGAGCCTGCTGGGGGGAACGCGCGAGACGATTGACTGCGGGGTATCGATCGGCATCCAGCCGACGCTGGAGCAGCAACTGGCTGAAGTCGAAAAGGAGCTGGCAGCCGGATATCAGCGGATCAAGCTGAAGTGCAAGCCGGGCTGGGACGTCAAGGTTTTCGAGGCGGTGCGACATCGATGGCCCAATATTCAGCTCAGCTGCGACGCCAATTCGGCTTACCGGCTGAACGATTCCGATCACATCGTCGGCTTCGACGACTTCAACCTGCTGATGATCGAGCAGCCGCTGTGGGCAGACGATTTTTACTTCCATTCCATGCTCCAGAAGCGGCTGGAGACTCCGATCTGTCTCGATGAGTCGATTCGCAACCGGCGGGATGCTCTGGCTGCGATCGATATGGAGTCGTGCCGGATCATCAACATCAAGTGCGGGCGCGTGGGCGGGTTCAGCGAGGCGATCGCTGTGCACAACGCGGCGCAGGAGAGAGGCGTGCCAGTGTGGTGCGGCGGCATGCTGGAGACCGGCATTGGCCGGTCGCACAATATCGCGCTGTCGTCCCTGGACAATTTCACGCTGCCCGGCGACGTCTCCGCCTCGAAGCGGTACTGGAAGGAAGACATCATCGAGCCGGAGGTCGAGGTTTCGAAGAGCGGTGAGATCACAGTTCCGGATCTGCCCGGGCGTGGCTTCGAGGTTCGCGCGGACCTGGTGGAGAAGCTGACGGTGCGGCGCGAAGAGATTCGGGCGATGGCGGTCGCGTAACTGTCTGAAAGGATCTCTCGAAGGGAGCGGCTGTGGCTGCTCCCTTTTCCTTTGGTGCGGGTTGTGAGGACTAATCCACTCGCCTTCGCGTGATAGGGTGTTGGCCATGAAGAATCTTCCGATGGTGTTGATGGTTGCTGTTGCAGCATGTTCCGCAGCAGCGCAGGCGCCTCCGCCGGTGCAGGCGACGGCGACGGACGGTTATCAGGCGGCGCACGGCCTGGAGATGTATCGCGAAGGCAACGCGAGGATGTTCATGAACGACTTCGGGCAGCTGGAGCGTTATCACGACGCCAATGCCGCGCTGGCGGCGCCGTCGCCGGGCGAGCGGCGCGTGGTCTTCTTCGGCGACTCGATCACGGACATCTGGAAGCTGGATGAATCCTTTCCGGGCAAGCACTACATCAACCGTGGAATCGGCGGACAGACGACGCCGCAGATGCTGGTGCGTTTTCGCCAGGACGTGATCGATCTGCATCCGGCAGTGGTGGTCATTCTGGCCGGCACGAACGACATTGCCGGCAACACAGGGTTGGAGACGCTGGACCAGATCGAGGCTGACTACACGAGCTTTGCGGAACTGGCCAAGGTGAACGGGATTCGCGTGGTCTTCTCGTCGGTGACGCCGATCAATGCCATGAATCAGCGGGCACTGTCGTTTTATCTGCAGCGGTCGCCGGAGAAGATTCTGGCGCTGAACGTCTGGCTGAAGAAGTACTGTGCGGATCACGATCTGGTGTACCTCGACTACTTTTCGGCGATGGTGGACGATCAGGGTTTTCTGAAGAAGGACCTGACCGAGGATGGGCTGCATCCGAACGCTGCCGGATTTGCGGTGATGGCTCCGCTGGCTGAGGCGGCGATTGCGAAGGCGCTGGAGCAGCCGGTTGGCCGGTGAACTACACCCCCACCCCCCCGGAGGGATTAAGTTTTTCGCTAAGTACCCTGTTTGCCGGTAAGTACGATTTTCTTTTGGAGGCTCCAAACGGGAAGTACCGGTCAACGGGGTAGATTGTGAAGGCTCTAAAACAGCGGAAAGCGTGTAGCGCATAGCGTAGAAGCGAGAAACAGGGCACTTGTTCAGGGGCTCCAAAACGGCGGACCCCGGTACCGGTGGGCTGGAGTGCGACGAGGCACAGCGAAACGGCGGGCTTTTCGCAGCGATTTGCGGGTTGGGCGAGGCCGGAGAGCATCGTTCGGACAAAGGAAAAGGCCACCAGAAATGGCGGCCTTTTTAGGTTCTTCCCCTCTATTTTCAGAATAGCAGGTGGCGCTGGATTTACTGCCAGATTTCCACAGAAATTCTGACCTCGAAGTCCTTTGATATCAGCGACGGTTACTTTGGTTTGCGGTCTTGCCTCTTGACACGTTTTCCACATTGAGAGCCTTTTGTTGGAAAGAGACGTGATGATGGGCGGCAGGCGCTCCGGCTGCCGGTGTGGAGGGTGGTCCGCAGGAACCTCATCCATTACTGCAACACTGCGTCCGGCGACTCAGGTTTTGCGGGAGATTATCGCTGCGGTTATCAGAGGTTGGCGAAGGGCCAGTATGTTCTGGCTGGATGGGAGCCGAGCGCGCGCAGGCTGCGACGCGCGGAATTCGCAGCGGTAGGGCGAGCTATGGATTCTAGTCCACGACTCGCGATGCGTCTTTCCCCATTCAGGGGTGGGGGGATGGCTCCTTTGTGTGTGCTTCGGATGGGTGGCGAGCTGGTTACCGTCGTGTTATTTGATTTCCACACAATGACTTGTAAGGTTAGGCAGACAAACGTCCGCTTAAAAGAGAGACTGGTAATCCGCGGATCGGGCTTTGGGCTCGATCCAGCAGTACTCGGCGCGGGGTGACTGCGGAAGAGCGCGCCGTCCGCGATGACCGAGGCAGTGCGAACAGAAGGCTGTAAGAACGACGGAAATGTTTCCAGAGCAAGCGGGAGGACTGCGCATCCCGGCTTGCTGGATGCTGCTTTTACCGGGCCACTTTTTTCGAGGGGTAGCAGCTGACCCCAGGCTCCTCTGCCGGGTTCTTCCCGAACCGCCAAAGACAGCGAGTCTTCCTCACCGTGAATGCCGAGCAACTGCTGTCGGAACTGCGGACTCTTGATATCCAGATCACCGTCGACGGCGACCGGCTGCGCTGCAGCGCGCCGGAGGGGCGGCTGACGAAGGATCTGGAGCAGAAGATTCAGGTCGCCAAGCCGGAACTTCTGCGGGCGCTGGGCGACTCGTCGCGAGGGGCGGCGGCCGTTCCGCGGCGCGCAGATGGGAACGACCGGCTGCCGCTGTCGTTTGCGCAGGAGCGTTTCTGGCTGCTGCAGAATCTCGATCCCGAGAGCACGGCCTACAACATCACGGCGGTTCTTCCTTTGTCCGGCGCCATCGATCTGGAAGCGCTGCGCTGGGCGCTGGAGGCGGTGGTGCGCCGGCGGGAGATTCTGCGGACGCGGTTCCCGGAAGAGCGGGGACTGCCGGTGCAGGTGATTGCGGAGGAAGCCGCTCCGTGCCTGGAGGTTTGGGACGGGACCGCTCTCCCGGAGGCCGAGCGGCAGAGCGCGGTGGATGCGCAGATCCGGGAGGCATCGCGGCAGCGTCTGGATCTGCAGACAGGACCTCTGCTGCGAGTGAAGGTGCTGCGGGCCGGCGAGGAGGAGCAGACCCTCGTGCTGACGGCGCACCACATTCTTTGCGATGCCTGGGGCATCGGAATCCTGTTTTCGGAGCTCAAGGGGTTTTACGGGCAGAAGACGGGAGCGTTTGTATGGCAGGCGCCGCCGCTGCCGATTCAGTATGGCGATTATGCGGTTTGGGAGCGGGAGCGGGAGACCACGGGTGAGTTTCGATTCCAGCTGGACTACTGGAAAGAGAGGCTCCGGGATGTACCTCCCTATCTGGATCTGGCGACGGACCGGCCGCACACGGTATCTCAGCCGTTTGAGGCGAAGCTGCAGCCGATGCACCTCGATCGGGAGACTTCGGCTCTGCTGAAGAGGCAAATAGCGGAGGTTGGGGCGACGACCTTCATGGGGCTGCTGGCGGTGTATCAGGCGCTGCTCCACCGCTACACGAAACAAGAAACGGTGCTGGTGGGAACGCCGGTATCGACGCGAACGCGTCCGGAGCTGGAGCGGCTGATCGGCTGCCTGATCAATACCCATGCGCTGCGCAGCGATTTTCCCGCAGGGATCACGACGAGGCAGCTGCTGCAGCAGGTGCGGGGAACGGTGCTGGAGGCGCTGAAGCACAGCGACGTGCCGTTTGAACGGGTGGTCAGCGAGGTGGTGCGCGAGCGCAACCTGGCGCGCTCGCCGCTGTTCCAGACGGCGTTCATCGAACAGAAGACGCCGCATGCCGGGGAGTTCCGGATCGCGAGCGGGGGAACGACGTTCGACCTGACGTTGTACATGTGGGAGGCGGAAGGCAGCTTCGAAGGGTCAATTGAGTACGACAGGCACCTTTTCGATGCGAGCACGATGGCTTGTCTGGCCGGCGCGTATGCGACCCTGGCGGCGGGGATGGCGCGGAATCCTGACACACCGATTGATGAGCTGCCGCTGGTGACGGAAGAGCAGGAAGCGGAGTGGTTCGGTGAGAGCCAGGGCGCGCGAATGCCGGTTCCCGAGGAAAGCGTCGCGGAGTGGATCGAGCGGCAGGCGAAGAAGAGTCCAAATGCGGTGGCGGTGGTTTGTGGCGATGAGACGCTGACCTACCGGCAGGTGAGCGAGCGATCGAACCAGCTGGCGAACCGGCTGCGCGCGCTGGGAGTGGGACCGGAGACGGTGGTGGCGCTGTGCCTGGAGCGGTCGGCGGATCTGGTGGTGGCTCCGCTGGCGGTGTGGAAGGCGGGAGGCGCGTATGTACCGATCGACCCGCATTTCCCGGCGAGCCGGGTGGCGCTGATGCTGCAGGACTCGGGCGCGGCAGTGCTGGTGACGGAGAGCGACGTGCTGCGGCGGATGCCGGCGGTGCTGCCTGCGGTGCTGTGTCTGGATCGGGAGAGAGGGGCCCTGGCGCGGGAGAGCCGCGAGGCGCCGGCTGCGGCAATTGCCGGGAGCAGCCTGGCGTACGTGCTGTACACGTCGGGATCGACGGGGATCCCAAAGGGCGTGGAGATCACGCACGCGGCGCTCGGGAATTTTTTGTTGTCGATGCAGCGGGAACCGGGGATGGGAGCGGGCGATCGTCTGCTGGCGGTGACGACGTTTTCGTTTGATATTGCGGGACTGGAGCTGTATCTGCCACTGGTGAGCGGGGCGCGGGTGGTGATTGCTCCGCGGGAGACGGCACTCGACGGAGCGGCGCTGGCGCGTCTGATGCGCGAGGCGGGGATCACGGTGATGCAGGCGACGCCGGTGACCTGGCGGATGCTGCTGCAGGCTGGGTGGAAGGGCGCTGCGGGGATGAAGATTCTGTGCGGAGGCGAGGCGCTGCCGCAGGATCTGGCCGAGGCGCTGGTGGGGACGGGCGCGGAGGTATGGAACCTGTACGGTCCAACGGAGACGACGGTGTGGTCAACCGTGGACCGGGTGCGGAGCGGGGAGAAGATCACGATCGGTCGTCCGATTGGCAACACCGATGTTTATGTTCTGGACGAGCAGGGAGCGCCGGTGCCGCCGGGGGTGGTGGGCGAGCTGTGCATCGGAGGCAGCGGGCTGGCGCGCGGTTATCGCCATCGCGAGGAGGAGAACCGGGAGCGGTTTATCCGGAGCGCGAGGCATGGTGGAGAGCGTTTGTATCGGACGGGCGACCTGGTGCGGCGGTTGTCGGACGGGCGCATCGAGTGCCTGGGGCGCGCGGATCATCAGGTGAAGCTGCGCGGGTACCGGATCGAGCTGGGGGAGATTGAGGCGGCACTGCAGCGGCGGTCCGAGGTGCGCGAGGTGGTGGTGGTGATTCGGGAGGACGTGGCTGGCGATCCGCGTCTGGTCGCCTATGTGACGACCGAGAACGGGGCGGCACCGGATGCGGGAGCGCTGCGTGCGGCACTGGCAAAGGTTCTGCCGGAGTACATGATTCCGTCGGCGTTCCGGCAAGTGGAAGAATTTCCGCTGACTGCGAACCGGAAGGTGGACCGGAAGGCGCTGCTGGGTCCGGAGTTCGCGCCGGGAGCGGGAAGCGAGACGCCCGAGGGGGCGGAGATGGATGGGGAAGACGACGTCGCCGCGCAGCCCAGGAATCATGTGGAATCGGTGATGACGGAGGTGTGGCGCGAGGCGCTGAACACCGCTGAGTTCGGAGTGTTCGACGACTTCTTTGTGCTGGGGGGACATTCGCTGTCGGCGGCGTCCGTGGTGGCGCGCATGCGCACCGAACTGGAGATGGAACTGCCGCTCCGGAGTATTTTCGTCGATCCGACAATTGCGGGGCTGGCCAGCCATATTG
>JBAUZR010000603.1:0-1582 GCA_049585375.1 Acidobacteriaceae bacterium | reverse complement strand
ACAGGAAAGAGAACGAAAGAGAGACCGCCACGGGCGGCAAAACCATTCCACAGGAGCCTTTTATGAAGATGTTTTCCGCGAATCTCGATAATCTTCGCAAGCTGTACATCAACCAGCTGCAGATGCTCTTGTCGACCGAACAGCAGATTACCGAGGCGTTGCCCACGATGATCGACAAATCCACAGACACGCAGTTGAAGCAGGCCTTCCAGTCGCATCTGCAGGAGACCCGGGAGCAGGCGAAGCGGCTGGAGCAGATTCTGAATCAGGCTGCCGGGGAGGCGAAGCCGATCAAGTGCAAGGTGACGGCGGCGCTGATTTCCGCGGCAGAAGACATGGTGAAGGACGCTGCGGACGATGCCGTGCGCGATGCGGCGCTGATCTCCGCCGGCCAGCGCGTGGAGCACTTTGAAATTGCCTCGTATGGCGCGGTGCGGCACTGGGCGCAGCTGCTGGGAGAGAGCGCGCATGCGGAGCTGCTGGACAAGACGATCAAGGAAGAAGGGCACGCCGATCATCTGTTGACGGAGATTTCCGACCGGGTGAATCCGTACGCAGAGAAGGCGGCTTAGCTCTTCGTCTGTTGAAAGTGGAGAGGCCGGGCATGGCGCCCGGCCTTTTCTATGTCTTCGCTACCGGCGAATTATGCAGTGACGGTCGGGTTTCTGCGCGGGCGGCGGTTGGACTGGAGGATCTTCTTGCGCAGCCGGAGAGATTTCGGGGTGACTTCGACCATTTCGTCGTCGGCGATGAACTCGATGGCCTGCTCCAGATTCATCAGGTGCGGGGGGGCGAGGCGGATGGCGTCGTCTGCAGTAGAGGCGCGCATATTGGTGAGCTTCTTTTCGCGGACGACGTTGACGTCGAGGTCATTGTCGCGGGAGTGCTCGCCGATGATCATGCCTTCATAGACCTCGACACCGGGCGGGGTGAAGAGGACGCCGCGATCTTCAAGGCCTTCGAGGGCATAGGCGGTGGTAGTGCCGGGGCGATCGGCGACCAGGGCGCCGGTGGGACGCTGCGGGATATCGCCCTGATGCGGCATGTAGCCGTCGAAGAGGGAGTTCATGACGATGGTGCCGCGGGTGTCGGTGAGCAGGTCACTGCGCAGGCCGATGAGGCCGCGGGAAGGCACACGGAATTCGAGGCGAACGCGGCCGTAGCCGTGATTGTGCATCTTGACCATCTCGCCGCGGCGAGGGCCGAGACGCTCGATCACAGTACCGATGAAGTTCTCGGGGATGTCGATGCTGAGGTGCTCGACGGGCTCCATGAGCTTGCCGTCAACTTCGCGGGTGACGATCTCAGGGCGACCGACCATGAGCTCAAAGCCTTCGCGGCGCATCATTTCGATAAGGATGGAGAGCTGGAGCTCGCCGCGGCCGAGAACTTTAAAACTGTCGGGACTGCCGGTGTCCTCGACGCGAATGGAGACATTGGTGAGCAGCTCTTTTTCGAGGCGCTCGCGCAGGTTGCGGGAGGTGACCCACTGGCCTTCGCGGCCGACCATCGGCGAGTTATTGATGGAGAACTGCATGGCGATGGTGGGCTCGTCGATGATGATGGGCGGCAGGGGCGCAGG
>JBAUZR010000602.1:0-2248 GCA_049585375.1 Acidobacteriaceae bacterium | reverse complement strand
TCTCCCGACCGGCGCTAAAAGGATGTCATTCTGAGCGGAGCGCCGTCGAGATCTTTCCAGCGGTGTACGATATCTCCCGGCGCGAAGTCGAAGAACCCCCGTAGCGAAACGCCGTGCCTGCGTTACGAGAGACTGCACGCCGAGGGATCGGTTGCGCAGCGGCCGAAAAGAATCCTCAGCGTCCCTGCCCTGTCCCCGCATAACCTGCACCCTGTACCCCGTACCCCGAACCCGGTACTCCGCACCCGTCCTACTTAATCTTCAGATCCACATCGATCTCTTTCCGCGTGTCAAACGAGCTCAGCGTCTTCTGGCTGCTCTTCCTGCCGTGATACGCCGCCCACAGGCTGTAGTCCGTATCCGCCGACAGGTCCGCAAAGCGGTAGCTCCCCGTGCTCGTCGAAATAAATGTCTTGACGTCGTTGTTCCGCTTGTTTTCCAGGTAGACGATCGCCCCGTTAATCGGCGCGTCCTTCCCATCCAGCACCTTCCCCTGCACGTTCTTCAGTCCAAAGGTCTGCGCGCCTGCCACCGGCAGCAGCATGGCCAGCGCCGCCGCCCACACCACCATGCGCGCACCCGGCTCTCTCCGGGATGCCCGTGCCTTTCGCCGCATCGCTACTCCTCTTCCTCTTCCGCTGGTTCCTCTTCGTCCTCGTAGCCCTCTTCCACCTTGCTCAGTTCCAGAGGATCGGTGGCCACGATCTCATATTCGGTCCCGCACTCATCGCAGACCACCACGTCGCCTTCTTCCACTTCTTCTTCGTCGAAGTCCAGAGCGCTTTCGCATTCAGGGCAAATCATGAATCCCTCCACCAGGAGAACGGTATGAAGTATGAATCCATCCGAAAGCCGCAGCACGGATGAAAAGGTTGCACGATCCGTGCCGAGTCTCGCCCGCTGCGAATTGCTTCTTCCGCTTCGCCCGCGTCCCCGTCCGGCTCTTGCCTTCGCTAGTTTTGAAGAGAATTGCCCTGCGCGTCAAGCGTGCACGCTCCTGCAACTCCAGGGCATACTCGATAGTCATGAAAGCATGCCGCCTGTCTGCCTGCGCTCTGCTCCTCCCCGCCCTCCTCCTCGCCGCCCACGCACAGGCCCGCACCTCTTCGGGCAGTCCCGCCCATCGCGACCTGGATGCCGTCGGCTCCCCCATTCGCCCCATGCCCATCGATCCCGCCATTCAGCGCGCCCTCGTGCAGATTGCCCCCGCGCACATCCAGCATACGATTGCTACCCTCGTCTCGTTCCGCAATCGCAGCACTCTTTCCAGTATGGATAAAGACCTCCCGCCCGGCACCGGCGTTACCGCCGCCGCTGACTGGATCGCCGCCCAGTTCCAGCAGATCTCTGCCGCCTGCAACGGCTGCCTTGAAGTTCACCGCGATACCTTTACGCAGGCCCCCGGCACCGGAGCCAACGCCCGCGTCACCCAGCCCACCACCATCACCAACGTCTACGCCATCCTGCGCGGCAGCGATCCCGCCCAGTCCGCCCGCATGCTCCTCGTCACCGGCCACTATGACTCCCGCGACAGCAGCAACTTCGACACCCATGGCGAAGCCCCCGGTGCTAATGATGATGCCAGCGGCACAGCGGTTTCACTCGAATGCGCACGCATCCTGACGAAGATCAAAGTCCCCGCCACCCTCGTCTTTGTCGCCGTCGCCGGAGAAGAGCAGGGCCTCTATGGCAGCCATCATCTCGCCCAGCTCGCCAAACAGGACAACTGGCAGCTCGAAGGCGTCCTCAACAACGACATCGTCGGAGGCAACAGCACTCCGGGCGACAAGTTCCAGGACCCCCACGCCGTCCGCGTCTTCTCCGAGAACGTGCCCGCTACCGCCTCGCCGGAAGAGATTCGCCGCTATCTCGCCCTCGGTTACGACAGTGACTCGCCCTCCCGCGAGCTAGCCCGCGCCATCGTTGATGTCGCCCGCACCTACAGCGGCGCGCCCACGCCCTACAGCGACCGCCCCCTTGCCTCCGGCCTCGAGCCCGTCCTCGAATTCCGCCTCGACCGCTTCATGCGCGGCGGCGACCACTCCTCCTTCAACAAAGAAGGCTTCGCCGCCGTCCGCTTCACCGAGTGGCGCGAGGACTTCAACCACCAGCACCAGAATGTCCGCGTCGAAGACGGCCTCCAGTACGGCGACCTCATCCAATACGACAACTTCGACTACATCGGCCGCGTCGCCCGCCTCAACGCCGCCACCCTGGCCTCCCTGGCCAGCGCGCCGCCCCCTCCGGT
>JBAUZR010000601.1:0-3307 GCA_049585375.1 Acidobacteriaceae bacterium | reverse complement strand
GCCAAAGTGTTCGGCGTTCGCACCGGAACCCAGATAGGCGAGGCGAAGCGGATGTGCCCGGGGCTTCTGCTCGTCGAAGCGCGGCACGAGCTGTACGTTGAGTTCCACAACCGGATTGTTGAGGCAGTCGAGCACTGTGTTCCTGTTTGCGCAGTCCTCTCCATAGATGAAATGGCTTCTCGGCTCATCGGACGCGAACAGCCGCTGATGGCCGCCCTTGATCTGGCACGGCGGATCAAGACTTCGATCAGGGAACACGTCGGTTCGACTCTGCGCTGTTCGATCGGTCTGGCACCGAATCGGTATCTCGCCAAGATCGCCTCCGATATGGACAAGCCGGACGGTCTGGTGGCGCTGACCCCCGATTTGCTGGAGACGGCGCTGCACCGACTGACGCTGCGGGATCTTCCCGGAGTGGGCGCTCGGATGGAGAAGCGCCTTTTTGAACTGGGCATCCAGACGATGCCGCAGTTGCTGGGACTGGATCGCGAGGGGATGAACCGGGTGTGGGGTGGCATTGGCGGCGAGAAGCTCTGGCACTGGCTGCGCGGCGAGGATTTCCAGGATCCGGAGCTGGAGCATCAGAAGTCGATCAGCCAGAGTCATGTGCTGCCGCCAGAATTGCGCACCGAGGATGGCTGTTACGCAGTGGCGCACAAACTTCTGCATAAGGCAGCGATGCGGCTACGGGCGGCCCGGCTCTGGACGACTCATGTCTCGCTGACCATCAAATACGCTGCTGTCAAAGGAGTGGCGCAGGGTCAGCACTCGTCGGGCATCCACCAGACGGCGTGGTCGCAGGGATTCTCGGTCATCGAGTGCCAGGATAATCAGACGCTGATCGAGGCGCTGCAGAAGCTATGGTCGGCACGACCGCAGGACAAGCAACATCGAAAGCCGTTCTACGTTGGAGTATGGCTCGGGAATCTGGTCCCCGATCATCTGCACACCCTGAGCCTGTTCTCCAACCTCGAAACCGAGTCGAAGCGGACTCGGCTGACCATCACCATGGACGCGCTGAACCAGAAGTATGGGACCGCGACTTTGTTTCCAGCCAGCATGCTGCTGGCCCGAGCCGCCGCTCCCACTCGCATCGCGTTCACCAGCATCCCGGACCTGTTCTGATTCCGAACAGCCGGCGACGCGACGCAAGAGTTCTCCCCGGACACGGAGCGGGCTTTGGACAGCCGCTCCCGATAGAAATCAGCCCTGCTGCGAAACTGTTGCTGATCAAGTGGGGCCGCCGCCGCGCCCCGAAGCCGCCAGCCTGTGGACTGCCGCGTCGACGACATCGCTGAGGCCTGCGCTGGGGTAGGCGCGGAGCTTCTGCTGCACAATGCGATACTGCGCGAGCGCCTGCGGCGCTTGTCCGGAAACCTCCAGCAGATTCGCCTGGATGAAATCGTGGGTCAGCCCCTGCAGCGAACCCGGCGAGGGTTCACTCCCGGCATTCTCGAGCCACAAGTAGGTCTGCCACGCATCCTGAGGGGCAACCGCCGTAAGTGACTCAGCAAGCTCCCGCGGTTCGGTGACGGTGACGTTGCAGCAGACGTCGAAGACTCGGTGCTTTTCGTCGGGTGAAAGTGGTTCGCCACCGAGGCGCATGGCATTGGCGACCCGGACGAGCTCTGCCCGGGCGCCGAGGCCATCGTAGCCGGACAATCCGCCGAGTTCCATTCTGCGCACAAAGGCACGAACCTTGCCGGAAGCGACGGCGGCATGCAAGTGCTCGACGGCTTCAGTAAAATTCCCCCGTTCTGGAGCATCCAGTTCCCCAGCATCGCGTTCGCGTACACGTTAGCCGGTTCGGTAGCCAGCGCCGCGCGCAGGTTCTGCTCCGCAGCAGGACCAAATTCCCGCTCGGCGATGTGCTGATTGAGCCAGTGCGCCCAGCCCAGATGTGCCTGGACATCGGCGGCACGACTGCCATTGCCGCGCGTCAAACCGGCCGTCAGGATGGAGATCATCACGTCGAGCGCGCGGCCCGCAGGCGCTGCGGCGCTCTGACCTTCCGGAATCAGCACGCTGAAGTTCTCCGCCCAGAGCATCGTCGTGTTCAGCTGACGGTCCTGAGTCTCGCGATCGAGGGGATCCGACTTGAGAAGGGCCGAGTAGGTTTCGACCGAGGCCTGATAGTCTCCCTGAGCCGCCTGCGTCTCGGCCAGAGCCAGCTGCGCCGATCGTTGCTGCTGCTCGTGGTGATGATTCACGAGCCAGGTGACTCCGCCGGCGAGCGTCACGCACAGGCCCACGACCGCTGTGATACGGCCGACCCAGCCCATCAGGAATCCCCAGGCACGGTCGGACCGTTTCTCCGGGGCTGCAGTCTCATCCGGCATTGTTTACGCTCCCTCTCCCGACCCAGCCTCCCCACGATTCCTGCAAATCACTGGCCGCAGTTCTATGGACCAGGCGCGTCGGCCGGCTAGAAAATCCGAGACAACCAGCCGCGGCCAGCCTGCGAAGGCGGATTCCCTTTGTCGTCGAGGAAATAGAGGAGCCCGCTCACGGCGTCCAGCGGCAGTGTCTCGCGATTGACGAGGATCTCGATCAGTGTGGTGGTGTACGGATAGAACAGGCGGTTATTGTCTCCAGCGAGATTGGCGATGTCCAGGAGAACATCCCCGTTTTTCGGGTCGACCGGAATTGGCTTTCCTGAGCCATCATAGGGCTGGTATTGCAACAATGGCGTGCCGGTGGATGCATTCAGACGGATATACAGGTTCGGTTCCGTCGCCGGCGGTTCGGCGCCGGGCTCAGCCGGAAGAACCGCGAGGGGAAGATTCACATGGAAACAGCGAAAGCTGGGATCTGCCCGGTAGGGATGCACGTCGGCTTCGAATTCCTGGAGAACCGCTCCCGGCAGCCCGGTCGGATCGCTGCAGAGAGTGACGGAGTAATCGGTGATCGGATCGCCGTTTTCATCCACAGCGCGAACGACAAACTGCTGCCAGCCCCTGGCACCGGAATCTCCGGCGGCGTCCATTGTCTGCAGGGCGCCGCTGCCGAAGGCGCGCGTCTTCCCCAGCCATGCGGTAAAGGTGTCTTCCGTGTTGACGTTCTGCAGGAAGTCACCGACCAGATGCGCCAGGGACACATCGCCAACGGTAGTTGCGCCGGCATCCGCGAGGATCGTCGCGTGATTGGCGCCGGGGACGCCGATGATCGGAATGTCGAGACGTCCGTTCGCCCAGGGACTCATCGACACCGTCTGCTTTCCGGTGCCCGCAGAGATTCTTCTCAGATCGACCGTCACCTTGCGCGTGTTGAGGCCCGCCCCCGCCCAGCGCACGGTTCCATCCGTGCC
>JBAUZR010000600.1:0-10206 GCA_049585375.1 Acidobacteriaceae bacterium | reverse complement strand
GGTTGAACGCTCGCCCGCTCAGTGCCCGGTTTCCGTATAGAAACCCGCCAGATCGTGCTTGAACTCCTTGAGCGCTTCCACGTTCAGATACACCATGTGCCCGGCCGGGTAGTAGCCGAACTCCACGTTCTTCGCCAAATTCGGGGGCAGCATCATGTGCGACAGATCGTACTCGGTAATGAAGAACGGAGTCGCCAGATCGAAGTATCCATTCGCCGAGAAGACCTTCAGCTTCGGATCCTTCCGCATGGCATCAGCCAGGTCGCCTGCCAGATACGGCATGGTCGACCGCCCGCCGCCAAACATGCGCATCCCCGGCATCTGGTGGTGCATATCCCATGGCACCTCCGAATCCGTGTGAACGCGGTACGTGTCGGTCGTCTCATACTTCAGATCGTTCAGGAGGTAATTGTGGAAGGCCGAAACAAAGGCCCCTGTGATGCCAGTATCCGAGGGATCGTAACCAGGAAACTCGCCCGCATTGTCCACATCCGGCCCCTCGAACCGCGCGTCATATCGGCCGAGAATGTCGCCATCCTCGCGCATCAGTTCCTTGCGGAAGCGGCTCGGATTGATGCGCAGGTTCGCGTCCTTCACATACTGCACGCTCAGCCCCGTATAGGCAGCGTACTTGGCGGCAACTGCGTTCAGGCGGTCCGGCGAAAGCTGATCGCCCTGCCGCAGCGCTTCGGCAAAATCGCCGTTGGCAAACGCCCGCACCTCGTTGAGGTAGGCCTTCAGATCGGCCGGCTTGTTCTGCAGCTTGTTGTGGTACCAGGCAATCGCCGCATACGAGGGCAGCGTCCCGATGTAGTCCTCGTCCTGGCCTGGCGCCATCACCCCGTAGTTCAGGATTGACGACAGCAGGACCACGCCGTTCACCGAGATGCCATCGTTCTCCAGCGCGTCCGCCAGGCCCGCCGAGCGCGGCGTGCCGTACGATTCGCCAAACAGGTACTTCGGCGAATTCCAGCGATTATTCACCGTCACATATCGGATTACGAACTTGTCGAAGGCCTTGATGTCCTGGTCGACGCCCCGAAAATCCTTATCGGTCCCCTTGCCTGCGGCCGTGGAAAAGCCGGTCAGCGGAGCATCGACAAATACCAGGTCGCTCTTGTCCAGCAGGCTGTATTGGTTGGGCACCACATGGTAGGGCGCGGGCCCCGTCGCGTCCGGGCTGGCCGTCTCCACCCGCATCGGGCCGAACGAGCCCATATGCAGCCACAGCGTCGCCGATCCCGGGCCGCCGTTGTAGAGAAAGGTCACGGGACGGCTGTTGGCATCCGCTCCGTCCAGCGTATAGGCCACATAGAAAATGCTGCCGTAAGGATGGTTGTCCTCTCCATCGCGGATCAGCAGCGTGCCGGCGGTGGCGGTGTAGTGCAGCGTTTTGCCGTCCAGAGTCAGATCGTGTTTTGTGACCGAACTCCTTTCCGGCGGAATCGGCTCCTGCTTCTCCTGTTTGTTCGCGTCGCCCGCGTGCTCGTCAGGACGCCGCTGCTCCTGCGCGCGGAGCGATTGCACTGTACCCACGGCAAACAGCGTCCCCAGCATGAGGACGCAGGATTTGCGCAGCAACTGGCTCAAGGTGACCTCCAATGGAATCTGATTTGAAATGCTGAACGGAAAAAAGACAGGGGATGACCTGCCGTCAGGGACGATGCGCGGGCGTGGAAAGTCTCACGGGGAGCCGCAAAATCTGTCGCAAAAGAGGTTACATGCCCCAGGCAAGGGCCGCGGATCGGGACCCTCTAGGAGCCGGTTCCGCGCAGGACCACATTCGCCGTCTGTGCCAGAATGCGCAGATCCAGCCAGAAGCTCCAGTTCTCCACGTAAGCCGTATCCAAAGCGATGTATTTGGCGAAGGAAGGATCGTGCCGGGCCTGGATTTGCCACAGTCCCGTCAGCCCCGGCAGTACTTCGAGGCGCCGCATATGCTCCAGTTCGTACTTTTCCACCTCGGCGGCAATCGGCGGCCGCGGCCCCACAATGCTCATCTCGCCGCGCAGCACATTCAGGAACTGGGGAAGCTCGTCCAGGCTGTACTTCCGCAGAATCCGGCCCATTCGCGTCACCCGCGGATCGTTCTTCACCTTAAACAGGACGCCGTCGCGCTCGTTCAGAGCGGTCAGGTCCTTTTTCATCTTCTCCGCATTGTCGACCATGGTGCGGAACTTGAAGCACGGGAACACGCGTCCACGTTTACCAATGCGTTCCGAAATATAGAAGACCGGCCCCTCCGATTCGAGCTTCACAACCAGCGCGACCACCAGCATCAGGGGAGCGGCAATCAGCAGAGCCAGCAGCGAGAGCAGAATATCCACGCCCCGCTTGCAGAGAAGCCCGATCATGCGCGGTGCCCGACGGTGCAGAGGGCAGACAGGAAAGATTCCCAAATATTCCACCGGCGCATTGGTGGACAGGTCGCCGTAATATCCGGAGATGGCGCGTACGTCCACATCCATTTCCCGTGCGTCCTGCACCAGCCGAATCGCGTTTTCTGACGGATAGTACTCGGCGATTACTACTTCGTCGATGAAATGCTGCCGTACCAGCTGGCGCAATTTCTCGGCGCCGCCCAGGATCTCCTCCGGGGCGATTTCGCGGCTGACGGGCGAACCCGGAGCCGCGACAAAACCCGCAAACCGGTATCCCAGCCGGCTGTGAGTTCGAATATGCCGGCTCATCGCATAGCTGAGCTGATTCGTTCCCAGAATCACGACGTTCCGCAATTCGATGCCCTGGGCGAACTGCCGGTAGCGGGCATACCGTTGTATCGCTCGACGCACGCAAAGCGTCAGGGAGGCGGTCACTACCAGCAGCATCACCAGAATGCGCGAGATCGCCAGAGCGTGGAACATGTACAGCGCGCCGCACAGCATAAGGCCCGCATTGAGGCATCCCTGCAGCACCAGCCGCAGCTCATGGGTTCCTGTGCCCGTGGGTATGGTGGCGTACAGCCCGTAGCGTCGCGCCACCAGAACGTAGGCCAGCAGAAACCAGCCGAGATAAAACAGGTCCAGAGGAGTGTTCGGCACGGTCTTCAGGCCGGCCCCGGGAATGAGGTCCCACCTCGTGATCAGCATCCGCAGCAGCACGGCCAGCCCAAACGCCACAAGGATCGCCAGCACATCATTCAGCATGACCACGGCCGAGGCGACGGTGGATGGTCCAATCCCTGAGCGCCGCGCAGGTCCCGGGAGCTCCAGAACGGCAGCCTGGATCCGATCTCTTCCCTCGCCGTTTCGCAGGTACTCTGAAGTCGCCATATCCTTCGGTCGAGCCGGTATCATCCGGCCTGGTAAGTATTCGCTCTGGGGGTTGACCTTACCGTCCTGGGTACGGCTCGGGACCCCGCGACGCCTGCAGCCAGGTTCAGCATGAGCTGAAGCTGCAGATTCTCTCAGCAACCGAAACCGGCAGATCCAAACTCTTGCAGCTGGGCAGGGAGGGAAAACATCCGAGGACCGACTCGTCCTGGCCTTTTATGCAAGATACAACAACTTCGCCATTTTTTTGATGTCTTCCCTGTCAAATCCAGCGTCCCCGAACCGGCAGTGGCAATGTAAGGGAGGATCCCCAGGCAATTCCAGAAGATTGTCACAGAATCGGTAGCCAAAATACGCCACGGGACCATGGAACTCCCACCTCCCCTGGCATTCTGTCGCTGCAAAGCGGCCTTCGAAAGGTTACAAAGGTGTTCATGGCTTCAGAAGTCCTCGATCGATTGGCCCAATTCGTGAAAATCCAGGCTCGCCCTGTGGATAAGTTCGGTCACCAGCCCCGCCTGATCGAACTGACCCAGGCCCTCGGCGCCGATCTCCCTCATGACCGCGACATTGTCGCCGCCGCTGCCTGGCTCCACGATCTCGGCGTCTTTGTCGGACATCGCCCCGAGAATCCGGACGACCTGGCCCGCTGGGATCACGTTGCCTACGCCTGCTCCCACGCCCCCGTTATCCTCCGCCAGGCGGGCTTCCCCGAGGACAAGATTCCCTCCGTTCTTGCGGCCATTCGGCAGCACCAGCCCGGTGACGAGCCGGAAACGATCGAAGCCACCATCCTCCGCGACGCCGATATTCTCGAGCAGCTCGGCGCCATCGGTATTCTGCGCATCGTCAGCAAGGTCGGCCGCGACACGCGCTTCCCTTGCTTTACTGACGCCGTCGCCGTCCTGCACCGGAATCTCCAGGAATTGCCGGGCAAACTGCGCCTCGAGAGCGCCCGCCGCATGGCTGCGCCCCGGATTGCGATCCTCCAGCAATTCCTTCTGGCCGTCCATGACGAAAGTGGTGCGAACCTGCTCTGAGATGCCCGCTTTCCCCCGAGCCTCGCTAAGATGTGTTGAAAGAGGGGGTGAGCTGGCGAGCCGGCTCCGGCCGCTATAGCTCGGTCCGCGAAGCCCCACCCACGAGGAGCTTGTGCACGAATTTCCGCGTATTCGCCGCCTGCCCGCCTATGTCTTCAACATTACGGCGGAATTGAAAGCTGCCGCCCGCCGCCGTGGCGAGGACATCATCGATTTCGGTATGGGCAATCCCGACGGCGCCACCCCCCGTCACATCGTGGACAAGATGATCGAGGCTGCGCGCCGTCCGGAAACCCACCGCTATTCCATCTCCAAAGGGATCCCGCGACTCCGTCGTGCCATTACCAAGTGGTATGCCTCCCGCTATGGCATCACCCTCGATCCCGAAACGGAAGCGATCGTTACCATCGGGTCCAAGGAGGGCATTGCTCACCTCTGTCTGGCCACTCTCGACCAGGGCGACGTGGTCCTGGTGCCCAATCCCAGCTACCCCATCCACATCTATGGACCCGTCATTGCCGGCTCCACCATCCACAGCGTCCCTATCCACAGTGCGGATAATTTCCTGGCCGAGCTGGAGCAGGTGATCCCGCTCATGGTCCCGCGGCCAAAGATGCTCATCCTCAATTTCCCCGCCAACCCGACGACTCAGTGCGTTGACCTGGCCTTCTTTGAGCGCGTCGTCGCCCTCTGCCGCCAGCACAACATATGGATCGTCCACGACCTCGCTTACGCCGACATCGTTTTCGACGGCTACCGCGCGCCCTCCATCCTCGAAGTTCCCGGCGCCAAAGACATCGCCGTCGAGTTCTTCACGCTATCCAAGAGCTACAACATGCCCGGCTGGCGCGTTGGCTTCATGGTGGGCAATTCCGAGCTCGTCTCCGCACTCGCCCGCCTCAAGAGCTACTTTGACTACGGCACCTTCACACCCATTCAGGTGGCGGCCATTCTTGCTCTCGAAGGCCCTCAGGAATGCGTAGCCGAAATCCGCGATAACTATCAGCGCCGGCGCGACTGTCTGGTCAGCGGCCTGAACAAACTCGGCTGGGAGATCCCTTCGCCGCGCGCCACCATGTTCGTCTGGGCGCCCATCCCGGAAGCCTGGCGCTCCATGGGCTCGCTTGAGTTCTCCAGGCTCCTGCTGCAGGAGGCGAAGGTCGCCGTCAGTCCCGGCATCGGCTTCGGGGAGTACGGCGACGGTCACGTCCGCTTCGCCCTGATCGAAAACGAGGAGCGCACCCGCCAGGCCCTGCGCGGCATCCGCCAGATGCTGGAGAAAAGCAGCCAGTCCGCGCCCATCTCCCCACGACAGGATCTCTGAAAGCAGATCATCCAGGGCCGGGTGGCAGGAGCCTCAGCCCTCCTCCCGGACTGCCGATTCTTTCACTGCCGGCTCGCGGCCACCATCGCCCAGCATCCGCCGGCCGCCAGAATCGGCGCCGCGATGGCCAGTGTCAGCATCGGCGTCCCTAACGACGCTCGATCCAGCCCGGATGCCACCAGCAGCCATCCAGCCGCCGCCGCTGCGCATACCAGGCCCACCGCCTGCATCACCCGCAGCGGACGCTCGGCGCGCTCGACCGCCGCACGCCGCCGCCGTCGCTCCGCGCGCAGCCACACCATTGACACCGGAGGCGCCGGCCGGCTCGCCGCGATCGCCGCCGCGTAGCCGCGCAGTCCCTGCCGCAGCCGATCGTCTGTTCCGCTCATCGTGCCTCTCCCTCCAGCAGCCGCTTCGCCCGGTTGCGCGCCCGAAACAGCAATGTCCGCACGCTCAGACGCCCCAGCCCCGTGGCCGCAGCAATCTCCGCATGGCTCATGCCCTCGACATACGCCAGCCATAGCAGCGTGCGCTCCTTCGGATTCAGAAGCCGCAGCATCGCCTGTATCTCCAGTGCGGTGTCGAAGTCCGCCCCGCCGCCTTCCTCCACTGGTTCCGGGAAAGGCTGCCCTTCGCCCGTGCGCCAGCGATCGCGCAGCAGATTGCTGGCAATGCGAAACAGATACCGCCGTGCAGCCTCCAACTCCAGACCGGTCATCGCCGGACCTTGTGCGAGAAGCCGGCAATACGTCTCCTGCAGCAGATCGTCGGCGACATCCCTCCGTCCCAGAACCGCCGTCAGATACCCGAGAATGGCCCCGGCGGTGGCGTGGTAAAGGCGCTCGAATTCCGCCTCGCCCATCGCCGCCGCCTTTTCTGCGGGTTCGCGTGGGATGGCCCTCGCCACCTCATCCGCGGCGTTCATGGTCCAGCAGTCCCAGACGCCGTGAGACGAAGATGCTGGCTGCGGACGCGACAAGAAAGCCCAGTCCAATGCCGATTGCTCCTGTGCCGGTGATGATAAACCCAGCCTCGGGATCGTACGTGTGGTGGTGAAGGAACAGCATCGCGATGCCAAACAACAGCAGCACCACCCCCGCCTGAATGCCGAACAGGATCCGGCTGTACGGCGCATTCGGCTGCGTTTCCTCTACCGCCAGCGACTCCAGGAAGCGCCGCCCCGAGTCGCTGTTCGCCAGCGTCACCAGCGCCTCCGACGAATCGATTCGCTGCAGGATTCGCTCCTGCAAAGCCGCCTTCGCTTTGGCTATGAAATACCGCCGCACCGAACTGAAGATCACCCAGATGATCCAGCAGAACGTGAATCCCACAATCGCGTTCTGCACGTTCTCCCACAAGCCATTCATGCCTGCCCCCGCTGCTCGAGTCTGACTGCTGTCACTCTCTACAACCTAAAACCGAGCTCCCGGTTAACAGGGGCGTCGAGGTTTTTTGCAGCACCGAACCCGGATCTGCGTGGCACGCTTGTCCCGCGGAGGCTGCACATCGGGCTGGGTTATTCTGGCCACAACACCCCCTATGCCTCTCCCGGACATTCACTTCTCCGCCATCGAAGTTGCTCGCCTGCACGACAGTTCCATTGCCCTTTGGCATAAGGATGCATCCGGCGTGCTTCCGTCTTCCAATCCGTTTTATGAGAAAGTGCTCGCTCAGAATCGCGCTAACTTCGATCTGTGGCACACCGAAGACCGTGCCCGCGCACCTCACGCTGCGGATAGTGAGATTGCAGAAGTCAAACGCGCCATCGATCGTTTGAATCAGACCCGCAACGATCTGGCGGAACAATGCGACGCCATGCTTCTCGATGCGCTTCGTTCATCAGGACTGCCCAACCCTGATGGGGAACTCAACTCGGAAAGTCCCGGGCTGATGATTGATCGTCTTTCGATCCTGGCCCTCAAGATCTACCACACCAGCGAACAGATTTCCCGTCCCGATGCACCGCCTGGTCACGCCGAGCGCAATCGCGAGCGTCTGGCCCTGCTCACCGACCAGCGCAGAGATCTGGTCGGCTGCCTCGACCGCGTGTGGGATGGAGTTCTTTCCGGGACTCGCCGTTTCAAACTCTACAGACAGCTCAAGATGTACAACGATCCAACCCTGAACCCGGCTATCTATGCCACGCCGGTCGATCCTTCTGCCCATCGGTATTCGCCAAATCAGGATTGACCGCGACAGGCGCTGGCTTCTGCGATCCGCTAGCCGCGTGTTTCTCGATCTGCCCGAGAGTGTGCGGCCGTTGCGACCGGCTTCCGCGCTTTCAGAGCCGCTGACAACATCTCTTCGACGGAAATGGACATAATGCATTTCCTCTGCTTTTCAATACAGACCTGCAGGTTGCAGTGGGAGCATTCCACCGTGTGATAAACGACTTGATGTCCTCTTCCGGCAGGGAACCAGGTGCCGCGACGGATCCTCGACGAGAAGACAATAGCGCAGGGCACGCCATAGGCCGCGGCCAAATGCATTTGTCCGCTGTCCGGGCCAAGAAACAACTCCGTTTGCCGCAGAACGGCGGCCGTCTCGCGCGGCGGCAGGCCACACAAATTTACGACCGGCCCACGCCACTCGGCGGCAGCATAGTCGGTCATTGCGGCATCCTCTTTCGCTCCCACCAGAACCAGACCGTGTCCGGGCAGCTCCGAGCTCAGCCGGGCCAGCAGCTTGCGCCAGTTTTCCTGTCCCCAGTCCTTAGCCTGCATCTTCGTCCCAGGCCCACATGCAATCAGGGGTCGATCCGCGAAGGGCTTCAGCAGATCGCAAGCTGTCTTTTCCTCGTCCGGAGTCAGTCGCAGATCCCAGTTGGCGAGGTCATCGATCTCCACGGTTCCCAGTTCGTGCACGCATCGGAGTAACCGGGCCGCCTCCCTCTCCCACAGTTCGTTCTCCGCGTCGTAGAGAGAGTCGCGCATGTCTCCCTTTGGGAACCCGACCATCTGCCGCACGCCGCACAGCCGAAAGAACCACTCGTCGCGCTTCTCCGTATTGCGAATGGGCATCAGATACACCACAACCTGCGGCCGGAAGCGCACGATTTGTAACCAGAGCCGTGCCAGGTTTACGAAGCTCCGCGTCTTCCATGGATAATCCATACACCCATGAACCAGCCCGGAACCCTGCAGGACGGCAAATGCTGCCGGCGCATTGGAGTGCGTCGGCGTGTTCGTCAGCAGACGGCGTTCGGCGTTGGGGAATGAACGCTCCACCAGATGGAGAGCCGGAAGCGCCACCACCGTGTCGCCCAGGCTGCCCAGCCGATAGATCAGTACCCTTCTAACCATGGAGCTCTTCCGGACATGCCTTGACACGGGTCCTTCTCGATCCGAATCGGACCCGGATGAGTCCTGGCTTTCTCTGCTGGGGAATCATCCGTATTCAACGTATCACTGCACAATTGCCCACCAGGCGGCCGCGCCGGCTTCCGGCGAAGGGAACCGCCACAGAGCCGATCGGACCGCGCTACCACCGTCGCTGGAGCAGCGATGAGATTTGCCTCAGGACAACCCCACCCCTACGTCTCGCGTGTGTGACGATCCTGGACGCCCGATGCTCAGATACGTAAAGCCGTGCTGCGCCATCGTCTCCGGCTCGTAGAGATTGCGCCCGTCAATGACGATCGGATAGCGCAGCGTGTAGTGCAGACGCTTCAAATCCAGCTGCGCGAACTCCTCCCACTCGTTCAGGATCAGCAGCGCATCGGCATCCTGAGCGGCCGCATACGGGTCATCGGCATAGCGCATCTGCGGCCCGGCCGGCAGCACTTCCTTTGCCCGCTCAGCTGCGGCCGGATCGTATGCCGTTACCGTAGCGCCTTCATGCAGCAGCTGCCGCACTATATCGACAGCCGGTGACTCCCGGATATCGTCCGTGCCGCCCTTGAAGGCCAATCCCAGCACCCCGACCTTTTTCCCGCGAAATGTCCAAAGCGCGGAACGTACTTTTTGAAAGAAGCGGCTTCTCTGCTCCGCGTTAATCTTTTCTACTTCCCGCAGCAGGTTGAAATCGACGCCCATCTGCTCGGCCACATGCCGGAAAGCAGCCACGTCCTTGGGAAAACACGATCCGCCATACCCAATCCCGGCGCGCAGGAATCGCGGACCGATGCGGCTGTCCAGGCCCATTCCCCGGGCCACTTCCTCAACGTCTGCGCCCGCCGCCTCGCACAGGTTCGCAACCACATTGATAAACGAGATCTTCGTCGCCAGAAAAGCGTTGGAGGCGTGCTTGATGATCTCCGCCGCCTTCGTCGAAGTCACCTGCAGCGGCGGCGGATCCGACGCCGCCCGCGGCCCAGGTACCGCCTCCGGCCGCCGATAATAACTGCCCGAGACCAGCGGTTCATAAATAGCTCTCAGCAGCTCTTCCGCCCGGCGCGTCTCTGCGCCTATCACGATGCGGTCCGGGTGGAGGAAATCCACCACCGCCGTCCCTTCCCGCAGGAATTCGGGATTCGATGCGACGTCGAAAAGATCGCGGGAGACTCCGTTCCGCTCTATTACCCGCCGGATCCATTCGTTGGTGTACACCGGCACCGTGCTCTTTTCCACGA
>JBAUZR010000599.1:0-13563 GCA_049585375.1 Acidobacteriaceae bacterium | reverse complement strand
TTAGCGTTTAGGAATTAGAAAGGCCGCTCCGGGTGGAGCGGCCTTTTTTGTTGGCGCGCGATGACGGGAGACGAGAACTATTGGACCGTCAGGGTCAGTGTCGTTGTGTGGGTGACGTTGGACATGGTGGCGGTGACGGTGAGGGTGTAGGTGCCGGAGGGTGTGGAGTTCGCGGATCCGGTGCCACCGCTGTCTCCTGAACCGGTGCCTCCACTTCCGGAGCCGGAGGAGGAGGAAACGCCGCATCCCAGGGGCAGGACGACGCAGGTGGCGAGGAGGACGAGAAGCGCGGCGAGCCAGCGACGGCGGAGTCCAAAGGCGGTCAGCGGGAAGACAAGGGCGAGGAATGGAGGAATTTTCTTCCAGGTGATGCCGGGCGGGATGAGCGCCGCGGAAGAGGCTACGCCGGTGGTGGCGGTGATCGTGGCGCTGGCCGGATTGAGGCCGGTGAGGGCGAGACTGGTGGGATTGAGGGTGCAGGCGGCATTCTGCGGAGCGCCGGAGCAGGAGAGAGCGACGGTACCGGAGGTTCCTGCCAGGCCGGCGAGCTGAAGGGTATAGCTGGCGGTCTGGCCGCTCGTGACGATGGCGGAGGAGGAACCGACGATGGAGAGGCTGAAGTCGTCGCCGAAGCCGGAGAGGGCCACCGAGAGAGGTTTGGAGAGGTTGCCGGCGGAGAGAGTGAGCGTGCCGGAGGCCGATCCCGCGGCGGCAGGAGAAAAGGTTAGGGAAAGAGGGCAGGCTGCACCGACGGCGAGGCTCGCGGGACAATGATTGGCGGCGACGGCAAAGCCGGCGGTGATGGCGGCGGAGAGATTGGTTAAGGGAACGCCACCGTTGTTAGTGATGGTGACGGTCTGGGGCGCGCTGGTGGTGCCGATGGCGTAGCCGCCAAAATTGATGGAGCTGGGCGTGGCGGAGACGCCGGGAGCAGCCTGACCCGTACCGCTGAGGGCGACGGTCTGGTCGCGGAATTCGTCGGCGACGATGAGCGTGCCGGTTTCAGCGCCGGTGCGCGTGGGCGCGTAAGCGACCGTGACAGCGCAGGAGGCGTGGCCCTGCAGCAGAGCGCCGCAGTTGTTCACGACGGTGAAGTCCCCGGTGGAGGTAACGATGATCTGGGTGAGGGACTGATCGCCGGTGTTGGTGAGGGTGACCTGCTGGGCCTGACTGGTGGTGCCAATCTGCTGGGTGGCGAAGGTGAGTGAGCCAGGGGCGAGGCCGTCGGTAGCGGCGGTCATTCCGGTTCCGGAGAGAGGCGCGCTCTGGTTGCCGAGCGCGCTGACAACGGCGAGTACGCCGGTGCGGGAGCCCGAGTTTGAGGGGATGAAGACGATGCTGACCGTGCAACTGGTGCCCGCGGGCAAGGAGTTGGCGCAGGTGTCGAGGGAGATGTGGAAGTCGCCGGTCGCGGTTTCACTGGTAAGGGAAACAGACTGTCCGCCGGTATTGGCGATGGTGAGGGACTGCGCAGCCGAGGCAGCGCCGATGGCCAGTCCGCCGTAGTTGAGGGAAGGTGGCGTGATCTGGACGACCGCGAGACCGAGGCCGATACCGGAGAGAGACGCGGTGATCTGTCCGCCAGCCAGATTGGCGAAGAGGGTCAGGAGGCCGTTGCGTTCTCCGGACTGAGAGGGGTTGAAGCTGACTCGGATTTGACAGGTGGCGCCGGGGCCGAGGGACTGGGCGGCGCAGGTATCGGTTTCAGTGAAGTCGCCGGAGGCAGTGACGCTGGAGACGTTGAGGTTGAGGCGGCCGGTGTTCGTGACGGTGACGGTTTGCGCGGTGCTGACGGTCTGGGGCGCCTGGGTGGCGAAGGTGAGCGTGGAGGGATTGAAGGAGGCGGTGGTGGGAGCGATGCCGGCGGTAGCAAGAGGAACCTGCCAGATGCCGCGACCCAGGGTGGCGGCGCGCAGGGTCTGGATGGAGCCGTTGTTGTAAGCCATGAGGCTGCTCACCGGCGCCCAGGGAAGACCGCTGCCGTAGAGGTTCCAGCAGGAAGCGTTGGTTTGCTCGCAGGCGGATACATTCTGCGTGATGTAGACGCCGGTATCGAGGGCGACATAGACAATGTTGGCGTTGTTGGGGTCAACGAGGACGCTGTTGGCAGGAGCTTCCGGCAGGTTGGCGGAGATGTTGTACCAGTGCGCGCCGCCATCCGTGGAGGTATAGAGCAGGGAGGCGTTGACCTGTCCGGCGAAGATTCCCTGGATAGTGACGTACAGGGTTTGCGCGGTGGGGTCGTGGGGATCGATGAAGATGCTGGAGACATCGTAGGCGCCAGGATTGAACTGCGGGCCACCGGCGCGGGCATTGACGACGGGCGAGGCATAGAGGTCGGTCCACTGGGTGTTGGAGGTCGTGGATCCGTCATGGACGGTGGCGGCAAAGAGGTGGCCGGGGATGAGTCCACCGCTGTCGAGAGTGCCAGCCAGCCTGCGTAGATCTGTTCGGCTCCGGCGTCTCCGGGGTCGGCGTTGGTGAGTGCGGCCGCCAGAGAACGGATTTCCGCGTTGCCATTGCAGAAGGGTCCCTGGTCAAGATCGAGCATGGAGCTGAGGAGGTTGCTGTCGCTCCAGCCGGCGCCATTGGCGGGGCCTCGCCAGACGCGACAGGTGCCGAGGATCAGGCGCGATGAGTCGACAGGATCGAGGAGCCAGGGGGCGGGGATGGTCTGTACATCGTTATCGACCTGAGAGGGGCCGATGACGGGATTGCCGAAATCTGCAATGGTGCAGGCGGCGCCCTGGTTGCAGGCGTTCACGCCGACGCCAAAGAGGGAGGTGGCGTACCAGTTCTGTGGATTGCCGGGATCGATGGCGACGACATCGCCTTCTCCATCGAGAACCTGGTTCCAGACGGAACTGCCGGTGGAAGGCGCGGCGGTGCCGAGCGGGCCGAGGGCGGCGAGCCAGGTAGCAGGATTGTTCGGGTCCTCGGCGAAATTTTCGACGGCCGCGAGCGAGCCGAGACCGCCGTTGAGGTTCTGGAAATGCGCAGCGTCGTTGGTGGAGCAGAGTGTGGGCTGCTGGCTGACGGCATCGGTGGAACGCCAGAGGCCGCTCTGATTGCCGAAGTAGAGTAGTCCTGATGCACCGAAGGTGGAATCCATGGCCTGTTGCGCGGGAGGCACCTGAGCGGCGGCACAGGTTTGCGTGTTGGTGGTATTTCTCCAAACGCAGCCAGCGGCCAGGCTGCATCGCCAGAGGTCGGTGAGGCCGACGAAAAGGAGCGTGTCCTGGCGGGCGGGAACCGCGGCAAGGGCGAGCGCGAGGTCAGCCTGGGGGAGGGTACCGTCGCCGCTGACGGATTCGAGCGGGTGATCGGAGATGCGGGTGGCAAACTGCACGGTGCCGGAGGAGCAGGCGCCGGACTGCAGATTGCAGGCATCCTGCCAGAGACCCTGGTCGAGGTTGTTCTGCTCGACGGTGAGAGCGAACAGGTCGCCAGTAGCGGGCTGAGCGGCGATGACTCCGCGAAAGAGAGGACAGGCCGGGGAGCCGGTGGTCCCGGTGTTGGTGGGACAGAGGAGCGGAGTCAGGTTGGTACCGGGCTGACTGGCAAGCCGCGTCCACGTGATGCCGTCCGCCGATTGGTAATAGCCATGGTAACGAATTGCGGCATAGAAGCGGCCTCGGAGGGGATTCCACACGACCGAAGTGGCCGCATTGGTCGCTGTCAGAAGGACGGAAGGAGACTGAACGATGCTGGAGCCGTCTTCGAGGGTGGCGAGCTGCCAGGTGTTGCCGGCGTCGAGGGAGTAGTAGATGCCGAGGGCATTCTGGGCGCTGGTGGTGCCAGCAACGGCGCCATATCCGGCATTGGAGACCGCGGCTGCGACGGTGCCGGGCGTGGCAGTGCTCCAGGCAAAACCAGCGAATGCGGTGCCGGCGAAGTTGAACTTTACGCCGGAGGAAGCGGGAGCGGAAGTCTGAATCAGCGACCAGGTGTTGCCGTTGTCGGCAGAGCGGAGGATGCCCACACCATATTGGGAGGTGGAAGCACCGTAGGGATCCCCGGTGCCGGCGAGAATGACCCCGGTCCCGCCGGGCTCAACGGAGACAGCTCCGATGCTGAGCGAGGTGAGGGAGCCGGTGGGGACACCATACGTATCGGTGAGGGGAAGAAACTGGACGGATGCGGGATTCGAGGCGGCGTTGACGGATTTCCAGACGCCTCCGCCGAGAGTGCCGAGGTAAACGGTGTTGCCGGAGGGGTCAGAGGGATCGGCGGCGACGCTGATGACAGAGCCCGTGACGAGATTCCAGGCTGCGGTATTCACCTGAAGCGGACCGACCGGCTGCCAGGTAGGCGGAGGGTTCTGGGCATGGACGGAGGAGGCGGTGAGAACGCCGACCGCGAGGACGCCGGCAATGGCCACGCTGCGGAGAAATGGCGGAGGCGGGCTGGCGACGCGATGCGGCTTCGCGGCGAGGCGGTGGAGCGACAGACGGCGCCTGATCGCAACCCTGCGAAGGTTCACGCGCGGATCCTTTGAGTTGCCGAGGTGTGGAGGCAAGGCAGAGCGAGAACGACGCACTTGTGCCGGCAACGAATGAGCTCATTATTGGGGCGGCGCGCGAGAGGCGACAGGTTACTTCGGGGAGGCGCGGTTCCGGAGGTACCGGGAATGGAAGGAGGATTTCAATTTGGGACCGCGCGGCGGTCACTCGGATGCCGGAGCGGCGAGAGACACATCGGCGGACGAGACGCCGCTGGATGGGCCGATGGAGGATCGGGGCTTCAGCCGATGGTGCTTGGAGAAGCCGAGTTGCGAGGAAACTCCAACTCCGACTGGAGACCATGAGGCGCGGGGCGCGGGGCCTTGCGCTGGAGCGCAGGCGGAATGGAGCAAACGCGCCGGACAGCCTGGGCCGCTTCGAACTGCGCGACGGTTTCGGCCGAGATAGAGAGGGCATCCTCGGCGGCGAACAGGCAGGCGGTGGCGGTGCGCCAGACAATTTTCAGGTCGCTGCCGAGGGTGGCGGTGCGCATGTAGTCGAGATCGAGACGCGCTTTGGTGGGCTTGACGAACATCTCGTAGAAGACTTCGAGCTGATCTTCCGGAATTTCGGAGAGGAAATCTTCTTCGTTGCGAAAGGCCAGGGTGGCGGCGCCGGTAATGCCGGGGCGGCAGGCCATATGCAGGGCTTCATGATGGGGCAGCTTGGGACGGGGGCCGACGAGGCACATGTCGCCGCGAAGGACATTCCAGAACTGGGGCAGCTCGTCGAGCTTGTAACGCCGAAGCAGGGAGCCCACGGGGGTAATGCGGGTATCGCCGGTAACGGTAATGCAGGAGCCATTCGCGCTATTGCCGCAGGTCGACATGGAGCGGAATTTGTAGAGGGTGAATTCCTTCCCATTGCGGCCCATGCGCCTCTGCCGAAAGAAGACCGGCCCCGAAGAGCCGAGGCGAACGAGGAGAGCGGCGAAAGTCATGAGCGGGAAAAAAGTGATCAGCGCCACGATGGCAAAGAGAGCATCGAGGGCGCGCCGCGTGGAAGAGAGCGCCCAGGCACTGGCATCACTGGCGGTACGCTTCTGCGCGACGAGCGCCGGGAGACGCTGGCGCCCAGGAGAATCGGAAGCGGAAGGAAGTTGCGAGACAGCATCGGAGCGCTGCCCGGATTCCGCAGGAAAGACGTTATCAAAAGAGAGCGAACTCATCCCACCCCTACTGCACTGGCGTTCTGAAACTGTGCATCTCTGAAGGAAATCGATTCAGCGTTTTCCGGCGGGCATATACGCGATCAGGTTACAAATGATGTTACTGAACTGTAATCGAATCTGTCATTTGTTGCTGGATTGCAGTATACCAGGGAAGGCCATGGAGCAAGCACAAATTTTGGAAGTCCAGTCACAAATGGTCACCCGCGAGGTCACTAATCGTAATGTTTCCGCGAACATGGAAAGCCGTCAATGCCCCGATCGGCTCACTGCTGCGGCGGCTTAAGCGCATGCTAGACTTGTCGCTGCAGGGACTCTTCCAGACCCAATGAATGAAGCGATCGCGTGGCGCCGGCCGGGAACGGCTTCCCGCTGCAGGCCGTGCCTCCCTATGAAGAAACGTTTTGTCTCACTTTTGGTTGCTTTCCTGTTCGCGATTGGTGTGCAGGTGAAGGCGCAGACCGGTCTGCCGGGCAGTTCGGTCGAGGACCAGACAAATCCAACGACAGTGGATTGTTCGGATCCCCTGCTGGCTATGTCATCGCAATGCTCGGGGTTAGGCGGGCTGGGGCAGACGTCGCTATACCCATCGACTTCCGGTATGCCACCGTCGATGAACGGGATGGGCGGGATGAGCGGGCAGAGCGGTCAAACCGGGATGCCCGGCTCGCAAAGTTCCGTTTTTACAGACAACGAATATTTGGTCCGGCAGAATGCAATGCGGCAGCAGCCGACGATGCAGTTTCCGCGCGAGGCGTTGACTGAATTCCAGAAATTTATTGCCTCGACGACGGGGCAGGTTCTGCCGATCTATGGAGAGAACCTGTTCCGCGAAGTTCCGTCCACTTTTGCTCCGCTGGATCTGACGCCGGTGCCGCCGACTTACATCCTGGGACCTGACGACGAGATACGCATCCGGGTCTGGGGGCAGGTGAATCTGCGGGCCAACCTGCGGGTGGATCGATCGGGAGAGATTTATCTCCCGCAGGTGGGACCGGTGCATGTGGCCGGACTGCCGTTTGCCGACCTCGATGCTCATCTGCGACAGGCGATCGCGCGGGTATACAAAAACTTCGATCTGACGGCTGACGTGGGTCAGATCCGGTCCATCCAGGTGTATGTATCGGGGCAGGCGCGCCGGCCCGGGCTGTATACGGTCAGCTCACTGAGCACGCTGGTCGACGCACTGTTTGCGAGCGGCGGCCCCTCACCGTCGGGATCGCTGCGGCATATCGAGGTGCGGCGCGGGGGGGCAGTCGTAGCGGATTTCGATCTTTACGCGCTGCTGCTCCATGGGGATAAGTCGAAGGACGTGAGCCTGGAGTCGGGCGATGTGATCTTCATACCGCCGGTGGGCCCGGAAGCGGCCGTAACGGGCAGCGTCAAGAGCCCGGCGATCTACGAACTGCGGGAGGGAGAGACACTCGGCGATGAGATCGCCGATGCCGGCGGCGCGTCGGTGGTAGCGGATCAGGCGCGGATTTCCATTGAGCGGATCGACGATCATCGGGATCGGGCGGCCATGGAGGTCGCCTGGGATCAGAGTGGCCTGGCGACGATCGCGCGAGACGGCGATCTGGTGCGGGTCTTCTCGATTGTTCCGATGTACCAGAAGACGGTGACACTGCGGGGGAACACGGCGAATCCGGGGCGGTTTGCGTGGCATCCCGGGATGAAGGTCAGCGATCTGATTCCGGACAAGGATTCGCTGATCACGCGCAACTACTGGTGGCGGCGTGCACAACTGGGGCTGCCGGCGCCGGAGTTTCAGCCGCTGGAGAATTTCCCGAAGCTTCTGCAGCCGAGCGCACCGCAGGAACTGCCGCGAGCGCGCTTCCTGGGGCAGACGCGACAGGAAGCGACGCCGGGGTCGGCAGGCGCGAGCGGCACCGGGGGAAATTCAACATCGACGGAGACCACCGGCAACTCCGCCGACGCTCTGGATTCTGTCGATGAAACGGGAACGGGCGCGCAGGGACAGGATGCCGCCGCACTGGCGGCACAACAGGGCACCGGGGCGACCAACACCGCAAATTCTCAGAATTCAGGCACAGCGGCGATTCCCGCGTCGCAAACCGCTGGAAGCGCCGCACTGGCGGTGGAGCAGCCGACTTCTTCGATGCAGGGACAGGCCGCGACACGGACTGAGGTAGGGCCTGTTGCGCCGGAAATCGACTGGGATTACGCGGTGATCGAGCGCATGGATCCCCAGACTCTGAAGACGGCGCTGATCCCTTTCGATCTGGGCCGACTGGTCCTGCAGCACGACGAATCGCAGAATCTTCCGCTGTTGCCGGGCGACGTGGTTTCAATTTTCTCGCAGGACGACGTGCAGGTCCCGCTGGCGCAGCAGACAAAGTTCGTGCGGCTGGACGGGGAATTCGCGCACGCGGGGACCTACACAGTGCTGCCGGGAGAGACGCTGCGGGAGCTGGTGAAGCGCGCCGGAGGGTTTACATCGAACGCCTACCTGTACGGCTCGGAGTTCACGCGGCGGTCGGCGCGTCGCCTGCAGCAGCGGCGGCTGGATGAATACGTGCAGAGCCTGGAAATTGAAATGCAGCGCGGGAACCTGGCGCTGGCCTCCGGGGCAGTTTCCACGCCCCAGGATCTGGCAAATGCCGCAGCGGCACAAAACAGCGAAACAAATATCATCAGCCGGCTGCGCCAGATGCGGGCGACCGGCCGCATTGTGCTGGAGTTCCAGAGCGCCAGCAACGGGCTGGATGCTCTGCCGAATATCCAGCTGGAAGACGGCGACCGCTTTGTCGTGCCCCCGGTGCCGGCCAGCATCAATGTCGTGGGCGCGGTGTACGACCAGAATTCGTTCCTGTATCAAAAGGGCCGGAGGGCCGGAGACTACCTGCATCTGGCCGGAGGGCCGAATCGCGACGCAGACAAGAGCCATACCTTCATCATTCGGGCAGATGGTTCGGTGGTGAGCCGGGAATCCGAGAGCGGCATCTGGGGCAACGAATTCGCGAACCTGCCTATGAATCCGGGCGATACAATTGTGATGCCGGAGAAGGTTTTCAAGCCGTCGGGGATGCGAGCCTTCCTGGACTGGTCGCAGATTTTTTCCCAGTTCGCTTTGGGCGCTGCAACGATCAATTTGCTGTACTGAGCCTGGGCTGAACCGGCGGGGCCGGTCCGGCAACGATGACAACTGCATGGCAACAAAGACGAGCTATCCCGAAGTGAAAGAAGGCGGCGGTCGTACCGGCTCGAGCGAGCCCGGCAATCCGGCAGAGGGCGACGAAATCTCCCTGCTGGATCTGCTGATCGTGCTGGCCGAGAGGAAGCGCCTGATTCTGTTGTGCACGGCGGGTTTTGCAATCGTCTCACTGCTTGTTTCTCTGATCTGGCCGAAATCGTATACAGCCACCGCGATACTGATGCCGCCGCGGCAATCCTCAGGGATGAGCTCACTGCTGACCGCCGAACTGGGCAGTCTGGGTGGGATGGCAGCGCTGGCGGGCAGCAGTCTGGGGATCAAGAACCCGAACGACATGTACGTGGGGATGCTGAAGAGCCAGACGGTGGAAGACGCGATGGTGAAGAAGTTCGACCTGGTGCAGGAATACCACGCGCACTACGTGTCGGCTGCGCGCAAGGCGTTCGAAAACCATGTGACGGTGGACGGAAACGGCAAGGATGGGCTGATTCACATATCGGTGGAAGACCACAACGCGGGAAAAGCCGCAGAGATGGCCAACGGGTACGTGGATGCATTTCGGCACTTGTCAGAAGGGCTGGCGATCACGGAGGCGTCGCAGCGGCGGCTCTTCTTCCAGCAGCAGCTGGACCAGGCGAAGGACAATCTGGCCAATGCGGAAGAGGCGCTGAAGAAGACCGAGCAGACGACAGGGGTGATTCAGCTGGACAGCCAGGCGCGTGCGCTGATCGAGACGGCGGCGGCGCTGCGGGCGCAGATCACCGCGAAAGAAGTGCAGATCCAGGCGATGCAGACGTACGCGACGGGCGAGAACTCGCAGTTGGTGGAAGTCCAGCAGGAGCTTGACAGTCTGCGGGCGCAGCTGGCGAGGCTGGGCGGCAGCGAAGAGAACCCCAATTCATTTTTCCCGCCCAAAGGGAAAGTGGCCGAAGTGGGGCTGGAATACGTCCGTAAGCTGCGCGACGTGAAGTATTACGAAACGATCTTCGAACTCCTGGCGCGGGAACTGGAAGTGGCCAAGATCGATGAGGCCAGAGAAGGCTCGTTTGTGCAGGTAGTGGATCCGGCGATTGTGCCCGACCACAAATCTTCGCCAAAGCGAGCGCTGATCGTGATCGTCTCCACTTTTGCGGGATTCTTCATCGGCATATTGGCGGCAGTGGTGCAGGCCGGGATGAGCCGCCTGCGCGAGGATCCGGAGGCAGGGCCCAAGCTGGCGCTTCTGTGGGCGGCTCTTTCGAGAAGGCCGCCGCGGGCCAGTTGAATCGTTCCGGGGCGTGACCTGGCCGCTCTTTTGCAAATTCCATTCAGCTACCAGTCGGTGAGCGTGCCATCGAGCCTGCGCAGGATGGGGAGATACGCGCGCTGGTACGGATGTTTGGCGGCGAGCTTCTCGTCGAGATCGACGCCCAGCCCGGGGCCGTCGCCGGGAAACATAAAGCCATCTTCGAAACGATACGTGTGGGGGAAGACTTCGTCGGTTTCGGCGCTGTGGGGCATGTGTTCCTGAATGCCGAAGTTGTGGATGGCGAGGTCGAAGTGCAGAGCGGCCGCCAGGCAGACGGGAGAGAGATCGGTGGGGCCGTGGCAGCCGGTTTTCACGTGATAGAGATCGGCGAAGTCGGCGATCTTTTTAAGTGCGGTGAAGCCGCCGGCGTGGGTGAGGGCGAGCCGTGCGTAGTCGATCCACTGATGGCGGATGAGGTCGTGGACATCCCAGATGGAGTTGAAGACTTCGCCGACAGCGATGGGGGTGGTGGTGTGCTCGCGGATGACGCGGAAGCCTTCCTGCAATTCGGCGGGGACGGGGTCTTCCATCCAGAAGAGGTGGAAGGGCTCGAGCTTTTTGCCGAGGCGCGCGGCTTCAATGGGCGTGAGGCGGTGGTGGCAGTCGTGAAGGAGATGGAGGTCATCACCGAACCTCTCTCGAACGCGAGCGAAGAGCCTGGGGACGTGGAGAATATATTTCTCCGTGGACCAGCGGCTCTCTGAGGGCAGTCCTCGCTCGGCGGGCTCATAGGGAAGGCCGCTTTTGGGGACGCCGTAGGTCGCGTCGAGGCCGGGGATGCCGCTCTGGACGCGGATGGCTTTGTACCCCATCTGCTGGTGACGGGCTACGTCGTCCAGGGCTTCTTCGATGTCATTACCGTGGGCGTGGCAATAGACGAGGACGGCATCGCGGCTGCGTCCGCCGAGGAGGTTGTAGACGGGCGTATTGAGGGCTTTGCCTTTGATGTCCCAGAGAGCCATGTCGACGGCGGCGATGGCAGCCATGGTGACGGGGCCGCGGCGCCAGTAGGCCGCGCGATAGAGGTACTGCCAGATGTCCTCGGTCTGGAAGGGGTCACGGTTGAGGATGCAGGGGATGACGTGGTCGGTGAGGTAGCTGGCCACGGCGAGCTCGCGGCCGTTGAGGGTGGCGTCGCCGAGGCCGTAGAGTCCTTCGTCAGTCTCGATTTTGAGGGTGACGAAGTTGCGGCCGGGGGAGCAAATGTTGACGGTGGCGTTGCGGATCTTCATGGCTTTGACTTCCCTGCCGGCGGGTGCATCGCTTCTGGCGTGATTTCAATGTAGTCGATGGGCGCGGGCTCGCCATCGTTCGGGTGGCCTTCAATCGTGAGCACGTCGCCGGGACGCAGCGGGACGCCGCGGAGTGTGTAGCGGGTGGAGGTGTCGCCGTTGGGCGCTTCGCCGGGGAGGGTGTTGTCGGCGGCCCAGGTGGCGAGCGTCTGCTGGTTGAGTTTGAGATCGAATGTGGACACGCCCTGGCGGTAGTCGAAATATTGGACCGCGATGGTGTACCAACCGGCAGGACGCTGGACCTGCAGCGATGCTGAGCAGCCCTGGGGCTCTTTACAGACGTACGCCTGTCCGTTGGAGGCCGTTTCCCAGGGAGTGACATCGACGGGGGTGTAGCCCTGGAGTTGCATCTGCGAGGCTGTGGTGCGGTTGGGATCGTGGTCGATGCGGTGCTGGTCGTCGGGAATGCCGGACATTTTCCTGAACCAGCGGTCGACGGCATCGCGCCAGACGACGGCGTGGCCTGCCTGATATTCGAGGAGGCCGAGGGTCTTGTCATAGCGGGGCGCATCGATGAGGCCGTCGAGGGTTTTCCATTGCGCGGCGAGGCCGGCGGCTTGCTCGGCGCCCTGGTAGTGATCGTCGTAGATCGTCTGGATGACGGTCTTGCCGTTGCGCAGCCGATACGTGTACGGCAGGTGGTGCATGAAGAGGATGAGGTCGTCGGGACAGGTCTTCAGCGACTCATACATGTGCGCAACCTGCGGCGGGTATTGGCCGATGAAGCCGGTACCGGTGGCGACGGTGCGATCCATGCCGACGCCGTTGTGGTCGGCACGAATCCACTGGCCCCAGCCGTTGTTCTCCTGGGACTGCGGCGCGGGACCGTAGTGAGGGCCGGTGATGTTGGTGAGGGTTTGCAGACCGAGGGGGCCTGTGTAGTCCTCGTAGATGTGCCAGGAGGCGAGGAGCATGCGGCTGACGGTGGAAACGACCTTCTCGTCATTGCCGAAGGTGAGGCGCGTCCAGTCCGCAGCGATGGTTTCGGGCGTGGTATTTGGGTTCCAGGCGAGACGGCCGAAGCCGTAGAGGTTCGCCATGGAAAGTGGGTGGCTCATCCAGTTGGTATCGAGTCCGACGTTGGCGACGCCGATGTAGCCACCGAGGGGTCGGTGGAAGGTCTGGCCGTCGACTATGTCTTTGAGTGGCGTGTCGCGATTTTCGGCGTGGAGATCGAAGTTGAGGTAGGTGCTCCACTGGCTGGGCAGATAGACGAGATGACGCGCCTGCCCCATGTACTCCTGAGTGATTTCGAGCTCGACGGCGGTGTTGGTTTTGCGGAGGCCCGCGAAGAGCGGGGAGACGGGCTCGCGGACCTGGAAATCGATGGGGCCATTTTTAATCTGGACGATGACGTTGTCGGCGAACTGGCCGTCGAGGGGATGGAAGATGTCGTAGGCGGCGCGGGCGCGGTCGGCTTTGGGGTTGTTCCAGTCGAGGTGATGGTTGTAGACGAAGGCGCGATACATCACGACGCCGCCGTGCGGTTTGAGCGCGGCGGCGAGCATGTTGGCGGCGTCGGCCGGTGTTCGTCCGTAGCGGGAGGGCCCGGGCTGGCCTTCGGAGTCGGCCTTAACGACGAAGCCCGCGAAATCGGGGATGGCGGCGTAGATCTGATCGACTTTGTCGCGCCACCAGGCGGCGACCTGAGGATTGCCGGGATCGTAAGTGTCGAGGCCGCCGATCTTCTGCGGGCTGGCGATGTCGACGGAGATGGAAATGCGGACGCCCCATGGCCGGAAGAGGTCGGCGATGCGGGCGACGTCGGGAATCATGGTGAGGAGGCGCGGGTCGGCATTGACGTTGTTGATGGTGCATCCGTTGATGCCGATCGACGCGAGGAGACGAGCGTAGTCGCCGACGCGGGTGAGATCGGTGCGGACATGTCCATCGTCAAAGAAGATGGAGCGGCCGGCATAGCCGCGCTCGATGGTGCCGTTGAGGTTGTCCCACTGATTGACCCAGCGGATGGGGGCGGAAGGTGAGTCGGTGCCTTGCATCTGCTCGAAGGTCTGACCGCGCGCGATGCCGGAGAGGACATGGAAGGCGCCGTAGAGGATGCCGCGTGGGTCGGCTCCGGCGATGACCCAATATTGATGGCCGTGCGCAATGACCGTGGAGATGGAGAAGCCCTCGGG
>JBAUZR010000598.1:0-3219 GCA_049585375.1 Acidobacteriaceae bacterium | reverse complement strand
GCACGCATGAGCGAAGCCTGGAATGTAACCGTGGCGGTGACGGGCGCGAGCGGCGTTGTGTTTGGGCGGGAGCTGCTGCGGGCGCTGGAGGCGGATGAACGTGTGGGGCGCGTTCATTTCGTCGCTTCGGAGAATTCGCTGCGGGTGATGGCGGAGGAGCTGGGGATTTCCGGACGGACGGGGCTGGTGGAGAAGCTGCTGGGGCAGGCGTCCGCAAAGATCACACAGCACAGCGAGAGCGATATTGGGGCGTCGATTGCGAGCGGGAGTTCTCCGTCACAGGGAATGATCGTAATGCCGTGCAGCATGGGGACGCTGGCGGGGATTGCGAATGGGCTCGCGAACAATTTGATTCAGCGGGCAGCGGACGTCTGTCTGAAGGAGCGGCGGCCGCTGATTTTGTGTCTGCGGGAGACGCCGTTTAACAGGATTCACATTCGCAATATGGGATTGGCGGCGGATGCGGGGGCGACGATTTTTCCGATGATTCCGGCGTTTTATAACAAGCCGGTGGATTCGGAGGAGATGGCGAAGCAGTTTGTGTGCCGCGTGCTGGCGCATGTGGGGCTGCCGCAGGCGGGGGCGTATGTGTGGGGGGAAGAGAGCGGATAGCGGACAGCGGATAGCGAGCGGACAGCGGGTAGCGGACAGCATATAGCGGATAGCGAGCGGACAGCGGGTAGCGGACAGCGTATAGCGGATAGCGGACAGCGTATAGCGGATAGCGGACAGCGTATAGAAAACCAGGCGCGACCTGATGCGATCCGGGCTGGGAGTGAAACCGCAGATCCTTCCGCCGCTTCGCGGCCTCAGGATGACAACCCCTCTCTTCTCCTCTCCTCCTCTCCCTTCTTTCATTACACGGTGAGGCGGACTAGTTGTTCGGCTTCTACGCGGGGGCCGAGGATGGAGACGCGGGGGACCTGGCCGCGGGCCATGGCGACTTCGTCGCATTTGTAGAGGCGCGGGCAGTTCTGGCAATCCTTGAAAATTTTGTCGGGGAGGGCGGTGCGGTCCTCGACCTCGCGGAAGCCGTAGCGGAAGAAGAAGTCGGGGATGCGGGTGAAGAGGCAGACGCAGCCGACGCCGTGCTCTTCGGCTTCGCCGAGGAGAGTGTGGAGCAATTCGCCACCGACACCGTGACTTTTCGCTTCCGGGCGGACGACGATAGAGCGGACTTCGGCGAGGTGGGGCCCGTAGAGGTGGAGCGCTCCACAGCCGAGGAAGATGCCGCCTTCGGATTCGGCGACGGTGAAGTCGCGGACGTTCTCGCAGATCTCGGCAAAGACGCGGCGGAGAAGGGTGCCGTCGCCGGAGAGACTGTTGACCAGCTCGTAGATGTTGGTGGCGTCCTGGAGGCGAGCCTTACGCACGCGCATGGTGCACCTCCGGTGCGGGTGTCGGCGCGTGGCGCGCAGCGAGGGACTGAACCCGGGTTTGTGCGTCGGCGAGGGCAGCACGGACGCGATGGCGCGCGGTGCCGCCCATGACGTCGTGACAATCAAGCGTTGCCTGGATGCTCACGGCGGCAAAGAAGTCTTCATCGAACTCTTCGCCGAACTGCCGCAGTTCATAAACCGAGAGATCTCCGAGCTCGCAGCCTTTGTCCAGGCAGTAGCGGACGGCATTGCCGACCTTTTCGTGCGCTTTGCGGAAGGGCAGGCCTTTGTGGACAAGGTAGGTGGCAGCGGCCATGGCGTTCAGAAATCCAGTCTGGGCCGCAACCAGCATGCGGTCGTGGCGGAAACTGAGCGCAGCCGTGAAGGCGGGCAGCACGGTGAGAATGCCGCTGAGCGTGTCGGCGATCTCGAAGACGGGCTGCTGGGTTTCCTGCATGTCTTTGTTGTAAGCCAGGGGCAGGCCTTTGAGGATCGTCGCGAGGGTCGAGGCCGCGCCGAGGAGGCGGCCGGACTTGCCGCGCAGCAGCTCGGTCAGATCCGGATTTTTCTTTTGCGGCATCGCGCTGGAGCCGGTGGAGAACGCTTCGGGAAGATCGAGAAAGCCGAATTCCGCGGTTGAAAAGAGGGTCAGCTCTTCGGCGAACCGCGAGAGGTGCAGGCCGAGCGTGGCCGCGGCCTGCGCGAATTCCAGCGCGAAGTCGCGATCGCTGGTCGCGTCCATGCTGTTGGCCGTGGGCGCGGTGAAGTGGAGCTCGCGGGCGGCAATGGTGCGGTCGAGGGCGAGGGTGGCGCCGGCGACGGCTCCGGAGCCGAGGGGGCAATAGTTGAGGCGCGCCCGGCAGTCCTCGAAACGAGAGGCATCGCGAAGGATCATTTCGACGTAAGCCAGCAGCCAGTGGGCGAGGAGCACCGGCTCGGCGCGCTGCAGGTGGGTGTAAGCCGGCATGACGGCGTCTTCGGCATCGACGGCAAGCTCAATGAGCTCGGCGGCCCAGGCGCAGAGCTGAGCCAGGGTTGCGTCGATGGAGTCGCGGACGAACAGGCGCAAATCGGTCGCGATCTGCTCGTTGCGGCTGCGGCCGGTGTGGAGTTTGAGAGCGAGGTCGCCAATCTCTTTGGTCAGCTCAAGTTCGGCCAGGTGGTGCACGTCTTCCGCGTCGGAAGCCAGGATGGCGGAGGAGTCAACCGCGGCCCAACGCGCAGCGATGGCGTCGAGTCCGCGCAGAGTGGCTTCGAGCTCAGCCGGGGTGAGAATGCCGGCGGCCGCGATAGCGCGGGCGTGCGCTTTGCTGGCGGCGATCTCCTGAGGGAGCAGGCGGTAGTCGAAAGGGAGCGAGCGCTGCCAGGATTCGAAACGCGGATCGGGCGCTGCGCGAAAGCGGCCGGACCACATTTTGGAGGGCTGGTCGGTCATGACGCGTCGCCTTTCGCGGTCCCGCTGTTGAGCTGGGGCATCTCTGAGCCTTTGCTTAGCGTGATGAGGCCGCTCTGGGCGTAGGTCATCAGTTTGGCGCGGGTGTCGGTGATGTCGAGGTTGCGCATGGTGAGCTGGCCGATGCGGTCGCGGGGGGAGAAGGCGGAGTCAGTCTTCTCCATGCTGAGGCGCTCGGGGTGGAAGGTGAGGTTGGGCGACTCAGTGTTGAGGATGGAGTAGTCGTTGCCGCGGCGCAGCTCGAGTGTGACCTGGCCGGTGATGGGGCTGGCGACCCAGCGCTGCGCGGATTCGCGGAGCATGATGGCCTGGGAGTCGAACCAGCGGCCCTGGTAAAGCAGGCGCCCGAGCTTGCGGCCATTGTCGCGATATTGCTCGATGGTGTCC
>JBAUZR010000597.1:0-1653 GCA_049585375.1 Acidobacteriaceae bacterium | reverse complement strand
ACTTCACCCCACCGTCCGCCGAAACCGCCTGCATCCGCTCTTTGAAATCACCTCGCCCGAGGCTGCACGGGAATGAACTTCAAGCCGCAAACACACCAGGAGGGTAATACCGAAAAGGTATTACCCTCCAACCCCTTTCGCTTCAGTCTGATGCCACAGTCCACCCCTGGGGGTGGGGTCCTCGCTGACCACCCTTTCGCAAAACGGTGGATGGCTGCCCTTTATACTCAGGCCGATATGAAACTGCTCTTCCGTTCTTCCTTCGCTCTTCTGCTCCTGCCTCTTATCGCCGTTCCATCGTCCTTCGCCTGGGGAAACGATGGTCACAAGATGATCAACCGTCTCGCCGCTCAGAGTCTTCCCGCCGATCTGCCCGCTTTCATGCACACGCCCGAAGCCATCAACGAGATCGAGTATCTCGGTCCTGAGCCCGATCGCTGGCGCTCGCGCGCCGAGCCCGAACTCAGCGCCGAGCAGGCGCCAGACCACTTCATCGACCTTGAGCTGGCAGATCTGATCGGCACCCTGCCGCGCAACCGCTACGAATACATCGCCGACCTTTACGCGGCAGGCCTCACCCATCCCAAACTCGCCTCTCAGCTGCAGCCTGATCGCGTCGGCTTCCAGCCCTACATCACTGAAGAAGTCTGGGAACGCCTCAAATCTGCCATGCGCGACTATCGTGAGCTGAGCGCCAAACACCAGGACACCAAGCCCGTCGAAGCGGCGATCCTCTTCTACGCCGGCTGGCTCGGCCACTACGTCGGCGATGGCTCGCAGCCACTGCACGTCACCGTCAACTACAACGGCTGGACCGGCCTCAATCCGAATGGCTACACCACGGAGCACACCATCCACAGCCAGTTCGAATCAACTTTCGTCTCCGCCAACATCAAGCCGTCCGATGTTGAGCCGCTGATGACGCCGCTCCAGCCTATCGGCGACGAGTGGACTGATTACCTCGCCTACCTCCGTCACAGCGCCACCCTGGTCGAGAAGCTCTACCAACTCGATAAAGACCACGGCTTCGACGGCGCCGGAACACCCGAATCCCGGCAGTTCACCGCCGGGCGCCTCGCCGCCGGAGCCTCCATGCTCCGCGACCTGATTGCCGCAGCCTGGACCAAGTCTGCCGAACCAGTGCCCGAGTGGCACGAGAATGGCGGAGCAAAGAAGGAAGGCGTCGCGCCCGGAAAATGACTACGGTTGTAACCCCATCATCGGCACCACACGCGTCAGCAGCTCCGCCAGCTGGACTTCAACCTTGCGACCGGTCTCGATCACCTCTTCATGGCTGAGCGGCTCCAGCTGAATACCCGCTGCCATGTTGGTCACGCAGCTGATGCCCAGTACCTCGATTCCCATGTGCCGCGCGGCGATCGTCTCCTGCACCGTCGACATGCCGACCAGATCGGCGCCCATCGTTCGAAACGCCCGAATCTCCGCGGGAGTTTCAAAACTCGGCCCCAGCACGCTGAGATAAACGCCTTCATCGAGACGAAACTCCATGGCATGCGCGGCTTCATGCGCCAGCCGCCGCAGCCGGTCTGAATACGCCTCGCTCATATCAAAAAAGCGCGGCCCAAAGCGCTCCTCGTTCCTGCCCGCCACAGGATTCCGCCCCGAGAAATTGATGTGGTCGGCGATCGCCAC
>JBAUZR010000596.1:0-11116 GCA_049585375.1 Acidobacteriaceae bacterium | reverse complement strand
GCCTCGACCTACACCACGCTGGGCATCGACATCGATCTCTTCACGCCTATCTTCGCCATCAGCCGCATCGCCGGCTGGGCCGCGCACGTCATCGAGCAGCTCGACGACAACCGCCTCATCCGCCCCCGCGCTGAATATACCGGGCCGGAATACCCGGTGAAGTACGTACCCATCGAAAAGCGATAGGGGCCGGCTTCTAGCCGGACGACTCCACGGTGAGCTTCAACCCCATGGCCCTGGTGACGGCGACCAGAGTCGACCAGCGCGGATTGCCTCGCCTCGACAGTGCTCGGTACAGGCTTTCCCGCTCTATACCCGCAGCTTTGGCGATTTTCGCGACCCCGCCGCGAGCCTCCGCCACACGGCGCAATGCGATCAGAAGAACCCCCGGTTCCTCTGTGTCTTCCATAGCGGCCCTCAGGTATTCAGCGGCAAACTCAGGGTCCTCCTGCAGTTCCTTTATCAACGCTTCATCGTGCGAAGTGCTCGCAGTGCGTTTCATGATCTCCCTGCCCTCTCTTCAAACTCTTCGAGGTATTCCATCGCGCGCTCAATATCCGACGACTGCTTTCGTTTGTCGCCACCGCATAAAAGCAGCACAGTCGTGTTACCGGCTTTTCCGTAATACACGCGATAATCTGGCCCCCAGTCGATCCTTAGTTCGAACACCCCATGGTGAAGGAATTTGCAGCCACCGAAGTTGCCCAATGCCAGCCGATCAAGGCGTGCAATCACCTTCGCTCGTGCACGAGGCTCCAGTTTCGCCAGCCATGCCCCAAAAACATCCTTGCCGGAGGGCGTTAGATACCGACGAATCTCGATCATCGGCATATTGATTGTAACTTATAAATCACAGATGCGAGGTTCATCCTCACTTTCCCCTCCACCCGGCCCCCGCAAACGGCCTCTCTCCCCGCCGACCCCACCAGACCACCATCAGCACCGCCATCGCCGCCAGCAGGGGAAACACCAGCACGCTGCCCTCTGGCCCGGTCGTCCCGCCGCTCCACAGCGGAGCCCCCATCGGATGCTCCCTCAGCAGATGTCCCTGGGCTACCACGCCGCTGTCCGCCGTTCCGAAGAAAAACGACTGGCCCCAGTCCCAGGCTGCGTGAAAACCCACTGCCCACCACAATGACCCCGTGTACCAGAGGCTCAGACTGAACACCAGGCTCGCCCCAAGCACGGATTCCAGCCCGATGGGCGACTCACCGGGATTGCTGCCATGCGTCAGGGCGAACGCCGTGGCCACCAGCAACGCGCCCCACCAGAACCCGATGCCCCGTGTCAGAGTGAACTGCAGGTAACCGCGAAACAGCGACTCCTCGAAAAGCCCTGTCAGCAGAAAAAAGAACCCCCACAGCGCTGCATGCTTCCATGCCGCCCCGCCGCTGAGAGCCAGGCCTGCGATATTCACATAGCCGAGCTTCCACAGAGCCAGAACCAACGTCGATAGTGCCGCGAATCCGCACACACATCCGGACACCAGGCGCACAAGTCGTGCCCTGCCCTGGAACCCATAGGAGAGCAGAGGCTTCCCTTCCATCGTCGCCATCAGCCACGTCACGACCGTCGACACGCAGAGGAGCATGCCCTCGCCGAGCATCGCCCTGCCCGGATGCAGCGCCCCCTCCGGCCTCAGTCCCATAACCCGCGTAATCACTGACTCCGAGAGACCTATCAGGAGTGCGACAAGGCTGACAAAAACCAGGATCGCCCACCCTGCGCGCAGTCCCTCGGGTCCCAGAAACATCCAGCTCAGCCCTCCGTCCAGCGGCGGCTCGGCATAGAGCGGTTTGCGCAGCGCCGGCTCCGCCTCTTTTGCTTCCTCCATTCGCCTCGAATCACCGGAGTCCGGCAAACAGCCTCCTCAGAAAATCGCGGTCCGTTCCCGGAGACGGGTGCGTGGTCACGGTACACCGAAGGGGGAGGCTCTGCCGCGCAGACGGACCCGCTCCGGCTTCCTGCGGACACTTCTCGTTGTCCAGCCCCGCTACTCCGCCGTCAGCCGCTCTACCGCCTGCCCCACACGGAACACCGTCGCCTCGTCGAAGTGCCGACCCAGGATCTGCATCCCGATCGGCAGCCCCGCCCGGCTCGTCCCACACGGCACTGACACGCCGCAGATCCCCGCCAGGCTCGCCGTCACCGTGTAGATATCCGCCAGATACATCGCCACCGGATCGTCCGATTTCTCGCCCAGCTTGAACGCTGGTGTCGGCGCCGTCGGCGTCACAATCGCATCTACTTCGCGGAACGCCGCCAGGAAGTCCTCCGCCAGCAGGCGCCGCACCTGCTGCGCCTTCTTGTAGTACGCGTCGTAGTAGCCGTGGCTCAGCACGTAGGTCCCCAGCAGAATGCGCCGCTTCACCTCTGCACCAAATCCCAGGTCGCGCGTCCGCCGATACATATCCGCCAGCGTGTCCGGCTTCGGCGCCCGCAGCCCGTAGCGCACGCCGTCGAAGCGCGCCAGGTTCGAGCTCGCCTCCGCCGTCGCAATCACGTAGTACGTGGGAATCGCATACCGCGAGTGCGGCAGCGAAATCTTCCGGATCTCCGCACCCGCCGCGCGCAGCTTCTCAATCCCGCCTTCGATCGCGGCTCGCACCTCGGGATCCAGCCCCTCGGCAAAGTACTCCGCGGGCACCCCCAGCTTCATCCCCGCCACGCCGCGATCGATTCCCGCCGTGTAATCCGGCACCGGCCGCGGAGACGACGTGGCATCCATCACGTCGTGCCCCGCAATCACCCCCAGCACCGTCGCTGCATCGCGCACGTTCGCCGTAAACGGACCGATACGGTCCAGCGATGACGCAAACGCAATCAGTCCGTAGCGCGATACGCGCCCGTACGTCGGCAGCACGCCCACCACGCCGCAGAACGACGCCGGCTGCCGGATCGATCCACCGGTATCCGTGCCCAGCGTCGCCGTCGCCATTCCCGCAGCCACCGCCGCTGCCGATCCGCCGCTCGACCCACCCGGCACCCGTTCCACATCATGCGGATTCCGCACCGGCCCGTACGCCGAGTTCTCGTTCGACGAGCCCATCGCAAATTCATCGCAGTTCAGCTTGCCCAGAAACACCGCGCCCGCATCGGCCAGCTTCTTCACTGCCGTCGCCGTATACGGCGGCCGATACCCTTCGAGGATCTTCGACCCAGCCGTCGCCGCGAACCCCTCCACGGTCAGCACGTCCTTGATGCCGAACGGGACGCCGGCCAGCGGCGGCAGGGTCTCGCCCTTTGCCACCAGCGCGTCGATCTTCGCAGCCTGCGCCAGAGCTGTCGCGCGATCCACCTGCAAAAATGCGTGAATCGTCTCATCGGCCTCGGCAATCCGCCGCAGGCTCGCCTCCGCCAGATCCCTCGCAGTCGTCTCTTTGCCGGTCAGCGCCGAGCGAATCGCCTGAATCCCGGGAACCCCCGCTACCGTCTTCATCGCTCGATCACCTTCGGCACCTTGAAGTACACGCCGTCCGTCTCCGGCGCGGCCGCCATCACCACCGAACGCTCCAGGCACGGCCGCGGCTGGTCCGCGCGCAGCACGGAACTCTCCTCCGTCGCTCGCTCGCCTTCCGCTGCCAGCACCTCCGACACCTGCGCCATGGGCGACACCTGCGCCGTATCCAGCTCGCCCAACTGCGCTACATAGTCAAGGATCGCGTTCAGATCCCGGCGCATCCGCGTTTCTTCTTCCGCCGTCAGTTCCATGTTGGCCAGCTCGGCAACTCGCCGCACTTCCTCCACGGAAACCCGTTCCTTTTCGGACATGGTCTCAGTGTACCAGGCCATTTCCCGCCTTCCTCAACATGCCTGTTGACAGACGCATCCGCCCGGATACAATCTGCCCCATAGCCAGTTCTCGCTCCCAGGCTCCACCCCATGAATACGGTCTGCAAGCACCCCAAGGTTCGCGTTGTTGCCCGCGAAGAAGACGCAGAATACGTCGAATGCCTCGATTGTGGCGAAGTCTTCGACTCCAATGAATTCCGCGATATGGCCATAGAAGAGTCGCAGGACGAAGAAGAGGAAGAGACCGCCTGAGCGGCCCGGGCCGCGTTTTCTGATTATTTCGAGGTCACCGCCCTTACTTCCTCCGGCGTCCAGCCCTGCTCGCGCAGCGTTCGGATCGCCAGCGCATCATGCCGCTTGGCCAACCGCTCGCCCTGCGCATCCGTCACCAGATCGCAGTGGAACCACCGCGGCTCCGCCCACCCCAGCGCCCGATACAGCAGAATTTGCCGCGCCGTCGACAGCAGCAGATCCGCGCCGCGCACCACCTCCGTGATCGCCATCGCCCGGTCATCGGCGACCACCGCCAGCTGATACGCCGGAACATCGTCCCGACGCCAAACGGCAAAGTCCCCAAAGTCCTCGCCCGCTACAAATCGCTGCGGCCCGAGACGCCCATCGTCGAACGTGACCACGTCCCCATCCGGAACCCGGAACCGCCAGTTCACTCCAGCCGGCTCCGCATACTCCCCGGCCAGCGACAGCGCCGCCGACCGTTCCAGTCGGCACGTCCCCGGATACATCGGCCCCTCATCTCCCTCCATCCGCAACCCGTCGGAACCTTCATGCGGAGCCTGCGCAATCCGGCTCAGCTCCCTCCGCGAGCACCGGCATGGATACAGCCACCCTCCCGCCAGCAGCCTGCGCCAAACATCCAGATAGAACCCGCGCCGCTCGCTCTGTGCATAAGGACCGCACGGACCGCCCACGTCCGGCCCCTCCTGCCACTGGATGCCCAGCCAGCTCAAATCCTCGAGCATCGCCGCGGCATATTCCGCCTTCGACCGCTCCGGATCCAGATCCTCATTGCGCAGAATGAGAGTGCCGCCCGGCGTCCCGCCCGACGCACGCGCCCGCTCATAAGCCATCCAGAAGGTCCGCGCATGTCCCACATGCAGCAGCCCCGTCGGCGAAGGCGCAATTCGTCCCCGATACACCGCTAATTTGTCGATTGCTTTATTTCTGGATGGTCCCGGCGTCACGCCGTCAGTCTATCGCTGGAGGCGTTCGAGCCGGCCCACCACCGGCTCGACGCCATTCCGCGGTTACGCAGCCCGATCCGACCGCCGCACCCGCGCCATGCCCATTTCCGCAGCCACCATCGCCGCCATCGGCTCCGCCGCGGCAATCTCCGTCGGCCACAGATACTCCACCAGCAGCCCCGCGCCCTGCCCCAGATAGATCCCGGCAAACACCCAAAGAGCCTTCCACCCCGCCCGGAACCCATGCTGCAGACCCAGCTGGCACGACGTCACGCTCGCCACCAGCGGAAACGCCAGCAGCGGCAGCGTCACCACCATCGCCAGTACCGCCGGCAGCCTCCACCAGGCCACCAGCGCCAGCAGTACCGCCAGCAGAATTCCCAGCGGCGCCACCTGCGCCACCGAGGCGCAGTCCGGATGCTTGCGCATCAGCCGGCTGGTCCCCCGCCCCGTGCGCATCATCTGGTACAGCAGCTCGCGCACTGTGCTCCGGGGCCGCTCATGCACCGTCAGCCGCGAATCGGTGTAAGCCTCAATGCCCGCCTTCCATACCCGCGTGGTGAACTCCAGGTCCTCGCACGCGTCAAAGTTCTCGTCGAACTGCCCCACCAGATGAAAAACGCTCCTCCGGTAGGCCGCGCCATGCGTCGCCGCGTCCACGCAGTTCACCCGCTCCACCCCGTCCGGTCCCCGGCCCAGCCAGCACCCGCGAGCCCACCCAATCGCCTGTCCGGTGCGCGTCATCGCCGGACCATCCACCGGCTGCGGCCGGCACAGGCACAAGGCGCCCGTCCGCTCCATGATCCCCGCCGTATCCGACAGCAGAGTCCGCGAGGTTACCGCAGAATGCCCGTTCAGGAAGACGAGAATCTCGCCCCTGGCCGCCGCAATCCCTACGTTCCGTCCCGCCGCCCCCACCCTCTTTGGATTGTCGAGCACTCGCACCTTCACCGGGCTCTTCGCATAACGCCGCCGGATCAGATCGCCGGTCCCGTCCGTGGACTGCCCGTCCACGACCAGGATTTCGTAGCGATCCCCGGGATAATCCTGCTCCAGGAGCTGCTGCATCAGCTCCGGCAAGGTCTGCCGTTCGTTGCGGACCGGAATAATAACTGAAATCGATGGCTGCATCGCTGGCTCAGCTCCTCCACCGCTTTGTAGATGCCAAATTATCGGCTCCCTACTGCGCGGCGCGGCATAAATCCTGGCGACTCTTTGGTTTGCGCGAGATGCAGGTTACGAGTAACTGTTTCCGTGCCACTCATGACTGACTGCGGTGCTCGGTCGGTAGCTCAACTCGTTTCGTACGCGAGATTTCCCCTCTTCGCCACACGTTACCCGCGTTGCGAACAGGCAACCTCTGGCGGCGCCTCTGGTAGTTGGTTCAGAAGCCAGCGTGGCCGGTGTCTCGCGATTAAGCGACTGCCCTGGTCTCTTCGGTCTCGTCGGACGCCTCGCCGATACGATCGAGGTTCACGCCGGTCGTTTCGATCCGATACATCCACGTGACCACGGCTCCAAGCAGCGATGCGATGACCAGGCCGTAGAGTAGCCAGCGCGTGCCAATCGAGACCAGCAGAATGGGAAAGAGAAACGCAGTGGCAACCGCGCCGATCTTGGCAAAGGCTGCGGCGAAGCCTGCCCCTTTGCCGCGAATCGCGGTTGGGAAGACCTCGCCGGCAAGCAGGTAAGTCTGCGCATTCGGACCGAGGTTCGTCATGAAGTCGAAGAGCATGAAGCCGGCGAAGATGAAGATGATCTTCAGGCTGCCGCTCACATCGACGGAGAGAGAAGCAAGAAACAGGCCGACCGCGCAGCCGATGAAGCCGATAATCTGCAGGCGGATGCGGCCAAGCTTGTCGGCCAGCACGACCGCGAAGGCAATGCCGATGATCAGAAGCACCGTGATCATCGCGTCTCCTCGGGCGGCGAGCGTCGCGTTAGAGATGAGATCGCTCATGCTGCGGACGTGTTCGGCATGGTGGCCCAGGGCCGCGGCCAGGATGGTGGGCGTGAAGATGCCGATGCCGTAGGTGCTGAGATCCTGCAGGAACCACGGAACCGAAGCCAGGATGGTGGCCCGGCGGTAGCGCTTGTTGAACAGGGACAGGAAGGAGCCGTTGCCGTGAGAAGGGTCGCCGGCGCCCCCCTGCTGCGCAAGCACGATATCCGAGGGGTACTGCGGCTTGCGGAACAGCAGGCGCCGGGCCGCGACCTGGGCGCGTTCTGTGGCGCCGCGGGTGTGCAGCCAGGTCGCGCTCTCGGTCACGTAGAAGCGGCCGATGGTGACCAGCAGGGCAGGCACAACGGCGGTGGCGAACATCCAGCGCCACGCGTCAAGATTCGGCACCGCAACCAGCACCGCATAGCCGACCAGGGCACCGCCCAGGGCGCCGACTGCCTGGAAAGCAAAGGCGGCCAGCACCAGCCGTCCTCGGCTGGTGCTGGGGATGCTTTCGGAGATGATCATGTGGGCCGTGGGATAGTCGCATCCCAGGGCCACGCCGAGCCCGAAGAGGCAAAACACCAGGGAGACGAAGCTGGTGCAGAAGACGGCCGCGCCAAGGAAGGCGGTAAAGATGACCATCTCAACGATAAACATTGACTTGCGGCCGAAGTAGTCCGACAGGCTGCCCAGGCCGACGGCGCCCACGAGGATTCCTCCCAGCGTTGCCGCGGTCACGAAGCCCTTCTGAGCAGGCGCAATTTCAAACTGGCGCGCGATGAGCGGCACAGCCACACCGGTCATGAAGACAACGAAGCCTTCGAAGAACTTGCCGGCGGCGGCCAGCATCCAGATGCGCTTCTGCATTGTGGTCATGGGGACGCTGGGCAGATGCGTGCCGTCCGGCCACATGGGGCGCTCATCGATATAGTCCTGCACGGTGCGGTGTGCGGTTCCGGAGCTGTTCGCAACATTTGGCATGAAAAATATCCTCAAAATGACTCGGCGGCTGGAACCTTCCAGCCGTGGTGTTGCCGCCTACTGGATTTTGGAAATCTGGATTTCGCTGCGAGCGCGAATCGGCGTGGGCAGCGCGATGAAATGGACGGGACCAAGAAACCCAGCCGCACTGCCGCCCTGCGGCGAGATGCACCAGAGCAGAAAATTGCTGAGGGCCGACGCCATCTGCGGGTTCGGCTGCTTGTCCCACACCATGGCGTATTCGTAGTTGATCAGGGGATAGGAATTGGCTCCGGGCGCGAACACCAGCGTCAGCCGTTCATCGGCAGGAGTGCGCGGAGTGAGCGCCGCAGCGGCAGCGGTAACGGTATCCGCCGTCGGGAGCAGGAAGTTGCCGGCCTGATTTTGCAGCATCGCGGTAACGAGGCCGGCCTGTTTCGCCTGGTCTTCGAAGCTCGCGCCGAGGTATCCGACTGCATCGGGAGTGTGAGCCAGGGTCTGCAGCATGCCCTGATTCCCATTTGCCGTGAGAATGCCGGAGACGGAGGGCCAGGAGACACTGGTGCCGTACCCAATGCTGTCCGACCAGGTGCCGTGGCACGTTGGGTCGTCACTCTCACCCGATGCGCACGTGGTGAAGCTGAGGAACTGAGTGAAGATGAAGGTATCGCCGGATCCATCGGCTCGACGAACGGGAACGATGGCATGGTGGGGCAGAGAAACGCCGCGATTGATGGCAGCGATCTCCGGCGCATCCCACGTGCGAATTTTGCCGGAATAGATGGCGGCCAGCACCGGGCCGCTCAGTTTGAGTGCGGCGCCGTGCAGCTCCGGTAAATTCGCATCCACCGTCTGCGCCGAGATGGCGAGAGGGATGTTGAGGATGTGCGGGTTGGCCATCGCCTGATTGTCGGTCATGTACGCGTCGGAGGTGCCGATCTGGACCTGTTTCGCGATGGCGCCGGCAATTCCGGCTCCCGATCCGGTGGAATTGACCGTCATGTGGACCCCGGGATCAACTTTCGCGTACGCGCCAACCCATGCCTGGAACAATGGAAAGATCAGAGTGGAACCGGTTTCGGAGACAGTGAGAGCTGCCAATGGCAGCGCCGCGACCGTTGCAAGAGTTAGAAACAGTGCTGGGACAACTCCGGTGCGACAAATCGTGCCGGTGCGACGAACAGACATCGGTCACACTCTCCTGTGTGTAATTGGGTGCGCTGACGATCACCGGCCACGCTGGGGCGTAGCCGGCTTGCGGAACAACACGGTAGCAGACGGTCTGTTAAGAAATGATGACAGTCGCGCCGGCAACCTAAGTTGCTTTTCCTCCGTCTTTGCAGCCAGAGGAGAGCCATGCCCGCGCGTCCCACCTGGTCAGGATCGATTCAGATTTCGCTCGTTTCCATCGCCGTCCGCATCTTTCCGGCGAGCGAGCCTGCCCGCGCAGTCGAGTTCCATCAGATCGACCGCAAATCGCACCGCCGCATCCATCATCAGAACGTCGACGAGAGCGGCGCCGTCGCCCGCGAAGACATCGTCAAAGGATTTGAATATGCGAAGAACAAGTACATCGAGATCGATCCCGACGAGTTGAAGGCTCTGCGGATTCCCACCGCGACGACGATGGAGATCCGCCAGTTCGTCGACGAGAACGAAGTGCCACCCTCGCTTTTTGATCGGCCCTACTTCGTCGCGCCCAAAGACAACGCGCAGGCGAAGGCGCTGAACATCATGCGCGACGCCCTGCGCGCCACCGGGAAACTCGGCATTGGCGAAATCGCCTTCAGCGGCCGCGAGCACCTGGCCGCCATCGCCGCGCCCGCCGATCCAAAGCAGAAGGGACTGATGCTGTACGTGCTGCGCTACGAAGAAGAGCTGCGCGAGGCAAAAGGCGCAGTCGGCGACGTCCCCCAGACCAAATCCAGCCCTCAGGAACTTGCGCTCGCCAAACAGCTCATTGAGGGAAGCACCTCGCGCTTCGATCTCTCGGCGTATCGCGATGACTACGAGGCAGCCGTGAAAAAGCTCGTGGAGGCGAAGAGGAAGGGCAGGCCTCTGCCGGAGCCCGAAACCCGCCAGAAGCCGGAAAAGGTGGTCAACATCATGGACGCGCTGCGCCGCAGTCTCGCCGCCACCGAAGAAAAGCCCAAAAGCCGGCGGACGCCCAAACGGAAGAAGGCGGCCTGACCGGCTTTGGGCGCCTATTTTTGCATGGCGTACGCGTTGCCCGAAACCTTCGCGCCCGTCTGCGCCGGCGTCGGCAGTTGCGAAGTGTCCCAGCCTCCGCCCAGTGCCTGGATCAGCTCCACTGCGGAGATCATCTGGCTTACCTGCAGCGAGTTCAGGCTCTCCTGATCACCCAGCACGGTCGTTTGTGCCGTCACCACGTCGACGTAAGGATCGACGCCGGTTTGATAGCGCTGCGTCTCCAGATCCAGGAACTGCTGCGACGCCTTCACCGCCTCCTGTTGGCGCAGGATCTGCTGCGAATAAATGCGCGTCGCGGCCAGCGCATCTTCCACCTGCTGAAATGCCGTCAGCGTTGTCTGCCGATAGGTGGCCAGATCGGCGTTGTACTGTGCCTCGTACTGGTGCAGCTCGGCGCGGTAGAGTCCGCCGTCGAAGATCACCTGCGACGCCGAGACGCCAATGGACCAGAAGCGGCTGGGCCAGTCCGCGATATGGGCGATATTCGAAGCCTCGGTTCCACCCGAGCCCGTGAGACTCAGCTGCGGGAAGAAGGCGCCGTAGCCGATCCCGATGGTCGCGTTGGCCCCGGCCAGCGTTCGCTCCGCCGCCGCCACGTCCGGCCGCCGCTCCACCAGCTGCGATGGCACGCCGGTCGGAATCGCCGGAGGGTTATAAATCATCGGCCGCACCGGAATGGAGAAGTCGGTAGCCACCTTGCCCAGCAGCATGGCAATCGCATGCTCGTACTGGGCGCGCAGCAGACCGACATTGACGGCGGATGACTGCGCCGACGCCAGTGTGGCCTTCGCCTCGACCACGGAAATGTAGTCGCCGACCCCGGCATCGTAGGAGCCCTGCGTCGCATCGAGCGCCTTCTGATCGGCCACCACCGTTTGGTCCAGGATCTGCTGCAGCATGTCCTGGCCCCGGATTTCAAAATAGTATTCGGCCAGCGACGACTGCTCGGTCAGCTTCTCCAGCTGCAGGTCGGCCGCGCTCATCTGAGCCGCGTATTCTTCCACGC
>JBAUZR010000595.1:0-7587 GCA_049585375.1 Acidobacteriaceae bacterium | reverse complement strand
CTCGATTGTTGCGAGCGTCACTACAAATAATGGCCTGTATGAAGATCTTCTGAATATCTACGACAGCGGCGTGGCGCGCGCCAACAGCATTCCGATGTCAACGATCGGATCGCTGCCTGCGATTTTCGTGAATCCGAGCAAGCCTGAGGTGTATGCCACCAGTAATCAGTCCGGATACCAGGTGCTGAGCTATGACTCCACGGGCCTGACGCACCTTGCCGGAAACAGCGGCACAAATAACTTCTCGGCGAACTACGGGACCGCGGTGCAGGTTGACAACGGCAACGCCTATCTCGACACCGGGGTTGTACTGGGCGCTGAAACAGGAACACTCGAAGGGACGTTCTACGTGTCGGGCGCGACCGTTGCTACCGGGCCGATGGTTTCTGACTCGACGCTGGGAAAGAATTTCGTGCTGTATACCTCGAGCTACGGCAGCGGCTCCACGCCCTACACGATCGACGCATTCGATGAGTCTACGTATACCCTGGACGCTTCTGACTCAATCCCGGTGAACGGCCCCCTGTCGGGCATCAAGTATGGATCCGGCAGCAGCAGCGAGACGGAGCTGAACGGTTACAACAACGTAGATACCCTGGTGCGCTGGGGCAGCAACGGCCTGGCCTTCCGCGCTGCCAACGGTGTTTTTAGCCTGCGATCGAATGGCGTCAGGGATCTGAGCACGACGTCGGCTGATCTGGGCGTCTCGATTTCCGCCCCGGCCTCGACAGCGGCCGGCTCGAACTACTCCGCAGTGGCCACGCTTGCGAACCACGGACCTTCAACGGCAACCAATGCAGTCGTTTCAGCGACGATTCCGTCCGGCACGACAGTGGTCTCGGCATCGACCTCTGCAGGATCGTGCTTTGTGGCCAGCGCGATCAGCTGTTCGATTGGTAACATCGCGAACGGTGATACGGTAACAGTGACAATCGATCTGACTGCCAACTCTGAGGGCAATGCGTTGTTGTCCGCCACGGTTTCGGCTGGCGAGAATGACCCGGTGACCAGCAACAACGCTGCCGAATCAACAACCGCAATTACCGGCACGTCCTTTGCTCCGACTCCCACGCTGGCGTCTCTCTCTCCGAATGCTGCGCAGGTGGGGACTTCGGACTTCACTCTGACTGTGAATGGCACGGGATTTGACCAGGACTCCGCCATTGCATGGGGCACGACGCAGCTGAGCACCAGCTTTGTCAGCGCCACCGAGCTGACTGCCAATGTGCCGGGGAGTTTGCTCACCACCATAAATTGGGCGCCGGTCACGGTTGTTACGCCCACGCCGGGTGGCGGAACGAGCAATGCACTGCCGTTCTCGATTTATGCAACCGTTAGTTTGCAGGCGAACCACATCCTCTACGACCCATTCACCCGGCTGCTGTACGCCTCAGTGAACTCGAGCTCGGCGCAGGTTGCGGGCAACTCGCTTGTGACGGTCGATCCCGGCACAGGGACTCTCGGTTCCCCGATCTCCGTTGGCAGCCAGCCGGACAAGATGGCGCTGACGGACGACGGGAACTTCCTGTACGTCAATCTGGACGGGGCCAATTCGGTAGGACGATTCAACATGTCGACGCAGCACCTGGACTTCAGTTTCCCGGTGGGTACCGGCTCCTTCTTTACGCCGGCATTACGCGACATCGCGGCGTTGCCCGGCTCGGAGACGACGGTGGCTGTCGATCTGGGCGAGAACGCAGGGCTGGCCGTCTACGACGTCGATCCCACGAGTCAGACGGGAACAGCCCGCACCGCCTCCGGCGGGAACGGGGCCACCGGTCCCTATACGGGATCGAGCCTGCAGTTCCTGAACGCTTCGACACTGTTCTCCTTCGATGTCGACACCTCCGGCGCGACCTTCAATGCATGGACGGTGACTCCGACCGGGCTGAGTGGCGGGTACACTTCGGAGTTCACTCTGAACAACTTCAGCGCCTTCAAGATTCGCAATGGAGTGGCTTACGCGAATGCCGGCGGCGTTGCCGACGCGGCTGTCACGCCTCCCACGCAGCTGGGCGTCTTTCTGCCGCCCGCGGCCAACACCGGAACGCAGAGTGTCTACAACTATTACAACTACTTCGGTCAGATTACCGAACCGGACACTTCGCTGGGATTGTCGTTCTTTGCTCAAGCCGGTACCAGTTCCGGCTCAGGTTCCGAGGAGGGGCTGACGATCTCCGCTTTCGACCAGCAGCGTTATTCGCAGGTCGAGTCGATGAGCACTTTGTTCCCGACGAGCGGGAGTCTGGTACCGCTGATCGATATGTTGCGTTGCGGCCAGGACGGGCTCGCGATCCTGCGCTCGGACGGAGTGATCATGCTCTTCCGCGGAGGCTTTATCGTGCCCGGGCTGCTGCAGCAGAACCCGGCTGCGTCGCTTTCTTCCAGTTCCAGCCTCGCACATGGCTCGGGAAACTCCGTCATGACGCTGACCGGTACCGGGTTCCTTCCCGGGGTTGCCGTCATGTGGAACGGCAGCTATCGCACCACGACGCTGGTGAATTCAACTGAGGTGACTGTGGACCTCCCGGCCAGCGATCTGGCGAGCGCCGGAACAGCATCCGTTACCGCCGTTAATCCCGGCGCGGCAGCTTCGAATGGTCTTACGGTGACGATCAACTGAGTCACAGAGAGCGGTTAACTATCTTCCGGCGCGCCATCCGGAAGCTTTTGGTTCGAATGCCATTACTTCGACGTGTCATTGAATCCAGCCACTGGCCTGCCGAATTGGACAGCCAAAAGCCACGTCGACCTTGACGGTGAAGCCAGAAAGATCGACGGGCGGTGGTTATTGACGCGCGCCAGCTCATCCGCCGTTCCGGTACCCGTACCGGCTCCGGTTCCGGTTCCGGTTCTGTGAAGCAACCCACCCGATGCACTCGCTCGCCAGGAGCATGGCGAGTGCATCTAAGATTGATTGACTTTGGCAGCACCGCAGGTTTGACCTTCCGAACAGACAGGAAATTCCTGCACGCGTCCCGGATCTTGTCTGACCTTTGCACATCCAAAGGCGTCAAACCGTCTTCCACCAATATCAGGAACGGCCCTTTCCTTGCTTCGACTGAGTCGGCCGTTTCTGGGTTCAAAGAGCGACGCAACGTTCAATCCTCGCGACTTGTTTCATTGAAGCGTGAGGGTAAGAGCCGTGGTGTACGATAGCGCGTCCGCAGTTGCAGTGACCGTCAATCGCAACGGCCTCCTTCCAGCCGTGTAATAGAGTTATCTGGCCAGGGGTTCCTATCCTTGCTGCAAATGGAAAGCTCTCCAGTCCGGAAGCTTCTCAATGCGCTCACGAACGCGCTTCCGCCCCTCCAAAGGGAGACGCCAGATTGGTAACGGAAAGTCGGCCGGTGTCCAGCGATCCGCCGCGACTGGAGGCTGAACCCGCCGTCGACCACATCTGTGATATTGAGTGATCCCGGTGAGACCGACGAGATGGCCACGCCCAGCCTCTTGCGCCGCACCGAACAGAGCAGAAGCGAAGAACGGCGAATATAGATGAGCGAGCGACTCAACCGTGGAACGTCCAGGCGCCTGCATTTTTGGTGCATGTAGAGGTGCACGTTGAAAAAGGGATCTATTCTTCGTGCAGCAGAACCAACGGGTCGAGCGACAAGGCCCGTTGCGCCGGGATCCATGTCGCGACCAGGCCGAGCAGCGTCATTGCCGCCACAACGCCGGCCAGTACCACCGGATCCCGAGGCGTGGCTCCGTAAACGATTGATGACAATATGCGGCTTGCCAGTATGCCGAGCACCAGGCCGGCCACTGAGCCTATGGTGAGCAGCCGCACCGCTCTGCCCAGCGCCGCCTGCAGCACCTCGCGCCGCTGCGCGCCCAACGCAATCCGAATCCCCAGCTCCTTCAGTCGCCGGCTCACCGACCAGGCGGCCATGCCAAAGATGCCCGTAACGGACAGCATGGCGCCCATCAGTCCCATGATGCCCAGGGCTACCGTCGCCACACGCGCTGGAAACAGTGCTACTCCCAAATAGTGGTTCCACGAATCGACATCGGCGGGAAGTCCGGCATCGAGCCGGCGGAGCTGTTGTCGGATCGCGGGGATCAGCTGCCGGGGATCGCGGCTTGACCGCACCACCAGATCCGTGGCCCGTGGCGGCGACTGCAGGAAGGGCAAAAACATCGCCGCCTCCTGGTCCTCGGTCATGCTGAAGTACTTGCCGTCCTCCACCACGCCGACAATCTCCACCCGCGTGCCGTCCTGCAATTTGAGAAACTGCCCCACCGCGCCGGCTTCCCTGCCAAAGAGCTTCCTCGCCAGCTGCTGATTCACGAGAGCGACGCGCGGCGCATTCGCATCGTCATGCCAGTCCAGATCACGGCCCGCCAACAACTCGGTGCCGGCTGCGCGAATATACCCGGGAGACACGTCGTACCGGTAGGGAGCGGCGGCGGCGTTCTCGGTGCGGAAGTCCTGCGCATCCCGGCGGAAAATGTGAGTTTGTGCCGCCGCTGCATAGATCAGGGGCGGATAGCTGTTTGCCAGCCCCGCCGCCTGCACACCCGGGATCGCCTGCATCGCCTGCACCAGTTGCTTCTGCATGGCCAGCGCTCGTTCGCCCGTGTAGCCCGCCGGTGCCAGGTTCGCGTCGACGATCATCGCGTTGCGCGGCTCAAAGCCGAAGTGGCCGTGCAGCGTGCGGAGCAGTCCCTGGATCGCTACCAGCGATGCGGTTACCAGGACGGCGCAGATGGCAATCTGCAACGTGAGCAGCACGTCCCGCAGTGTGGTCCGGCGCCCGGTCCTGGCGCTCGACCCCGCTTTCACCACCTCATAGGGATTCGCCTGCATCACCTGCCGCACGGGCACGAGGCCAAACAGGACGCCGCTCAGCAGCGCCAGGAGCAACGCCACGACATAGAGCTTCGCGTCCGGGGTTACGGGAATCTGAATCGGCGCCGAGGGAAATGGCTGCCAGCCGCTGAGCACCCGGAGCAGCACGATGCTCGTCGCCAGCCCTGCTCCGCCTCCGACCAGCGAAACGAGTAATGCTTCGATGAGCAGCTGTCGGGTGATCCGCTTCCGGCTTGAGCCCAGCGCCAGTCGCAGCGCCATCTCCCGTGAGCGGTCCGCAGCGCGGGCTGCGAATAAGCTTCCGAGGTTCGCGCACGCTGCCAGCAGGATTAGTCCCGCCAGCAGCATCAAACCTGCCAGAAATGCCCTGGCCGGACCGCCAAAAACATACAGCCCGGGGTGGGCCGGCGTGTAGTCGCGGTGCGGTACTTCCTTCGGGTACGTTTTCTCGAGAGACAGACCGATTCCGTTCAGATCGGCCGCAGCCTCGGCCGGCATCACTCCCGGTTTCAGGCGCCCGAGCATCTCGAACAGCCCCTGTACGTTGGCGCGTGCATGCAGCAAGTCCTGCCCATCGATCTGCGCCTGGTTCACGATCGGCATGAAAAACTGCGGAGAGCCGAAAAGCAGCGTCCCATTGAAACCCTTTGGCGCCACTCCAATAATCGTGAACGGCTCGCTGCCCAGCCGCACCGTGCGTCCAACCACAGCCGCGTCTTCGTGGAAACGACTGTGCCAGTATGCCCAGGTGAGGACAATGTCGGGCGCGCTGTTCGGTCCCCGCTCGTCCGTACTGTGAAAGAATCGCCCCAGCGTCGGCTTCAGCCCCAGCACATCGAAGTAGTTCCCGCTTGCCGCGTAGCCGGTTACTCCCTCCGGATCGTTCCCGGTGTCCATCGCCGTGAAGACCATCTTCCACGCTGCCAGGCCCTCGAAGCTGCGGTTGCGGTCGCGCAGATCCAGGTAGTTCGGGTACGAGTCGAAGTGCTCAACCGCCCAGAGGCCTTTGGCGTGCGGAACGGGCAGCGGGCGGAGAACCAGCGCATTGAGGATGCCGAAGACTACCGCGTTCGCGCCCACCGCCAGCGCCAGCGTCACAATCGCCGCGGTCACGAAGCCCGGCGACTTCCGGAGGACACGAAGGCTGAAGCGCAAATCCAGCAGCAGCGTTTCAAGCAGGTTCCCGCCCCGCGCCTCGTGGCTCTGCTCTCGATACTTCATGGTGCTGCCAAACTCGATTCGTGCCCGCCGCTCGGCGTCGGCCCGCGTCAGACCCGACCGTTCCAGATCGTCGGCCCGCAGTGCGATGTGCTCGCGCAATTCCTCATCCATCTCGTCTGCGGTCTCTGCGCGGCGGATGAGCTTCGGCCCCACGGAATGAAACCACGCGAGCAGCTTCATATCTCCTCCGCCTGGGCGGACAGGGCCGCGCCGATAGCGGTCGCCAGCCGATTCCAGTTATCCGTCTCTTCCCGCAGGCGCTTGCGCCCCGCCGCGGTGAGCTCGTAATACTTTGCCTTGCGATTATTCTCCGACGTTCCCCACTTCGTCCTGAGAAGGCCCTGGCGCACCAGGCGGAACAGTCCGGGATACAGGGCTCCCTGCTCCACCATGAGCGCCTGCCCCGAAATCTGCGCGATGCGCAGCAGGATTCCATAACCATGAAGCGGGCCCAGCGAGACGGCTCGCAGGATGAGCAAATCGAGCGTACCCGGCAGCAGCTGAGCCTGATCGGCCATGCTTCCCCCTAAATTGATTAGGAGAGTAGCGCCGCTTTCCTAAGCTGTCAAGGGGAATCGTCGATCCTCTTCAGTCGTTGGGTTAGTCCCACCCTCCACCCAGAGCGCCATATAGCTGGACCAGGGAGAGAGCTTCGCCCTCCTGGGTGGTGACGAGGTTGAGTTGCGCGGAGTAGAGATTGGAGTCGGTGGTGAGGACTTCAAGGTAGCTGGTGGCTCCGCCCTGATACCGAACGCGGGCCAGGCGTGTTGCATCAGCTGCGGCGGCAACCAGCAATTGCTGCTGCTGCCGTGCATCGCGCTGCTTATTGACCGCAACCAGCGCATTGGAGACGTCGCGAAAGGCGCCGGCAATGGTCTTCTGATAGTCGATCAGCATCTCCTGTTTTTGGTGTTCCGAGAGCTGCAACTGGCCGCGGAGCTTTCCGCCCTCGAAGATGGGCTGGGTGAGGGACCCGATGCCATAAATAAGGCGGCCGCTGGGAACGAAGAGATTGCTCCAGTCGTCTCCGCCAACGCCGCCGGAGCCGCTGATGGAGAGTTGCGGAAAGAATTGTGCGCGGGCGACGCCGATCTGGGCGTTGGCGGCGATGAGCTGCTCTTCAGCCTCAAGGATGTCGGGGCGGCGCTCGAGGAGCCTCGACGGCAAGCCGACGGGCAGGTTTTGCGGCGGTGGATTCAGGGCGGCCGGATCGGTGTGTGCTACGGGTCCTGGATCCTGACCGAGGAGGAGGCGGAGACTGTTTTCCTGTTGCTGGATCTGCTGCTCGAGCTGAGGGATCTGTGCGGAGGCGGTGTATTCGAGCTCCTCGGCTTCGCGCAGGTCGGAGAGCGGAACGGAACCACCCTGCTCAAGAGTTCTGGTGAGCTGGACGGACTCTTCTCTGGTCTTCAGCGTCTCCTGCGAGATGGCTAACTGCTGGTCGAGTGCGCGGAGCTGAAAATAGGCGGTCGCGACCTGCTGGACGAGGGTGAGACGCACAGCGCGCTGGGCCCAGACCTGAGCAAGCAGCTGCGCACGGGCGGCTTCGG
>JBAUZR010000594.1:0-4195 GCA_049585375.1 Acidobacteriaceae bacterium | reverse complement strand
ATGGGCTACCAGGTCAGGGAACCTCCCAATGTTCCACGTGGAACAAACTCATCTTTGGCAGCTCGCTGCCGATGTTCTCCTGCAGGAAAGAAACTGCGAGGAAACTCATGCCCGCTTCCACCGTGCGCGTCCAGACTACTCAGCGCGAAACCGTCGTTCCGGACGGCGTCTTCATTTATTCCCGCACCGACCTCAAGGGCCGCATTACCGAAGCCAATCCCGCCTTCGCTGCAATCAGCGGCTATCCCGTCGACGAGATGATCGGCCAGCCCCACAATCTGGTCCGGCATCCCGACATGCCGCGCGAGGCCTTTGCCGACATGTGGCGGAGCCTCCAGAAAGGCAGGCCCTGGCAGGCCATCGTCAAGAATCGCCGCAGCGATGGAGGCTTCTATTGGGTTGTGGCCAATGCCTCGCCCGTCCGCGAAGACGGCCACATCGTTGGCTATCAGTCCATCCGTTTCAAACCCTCCCGGGAGCAAATCCAGGCCGCCGACGCAGCCTATCGCCGCATCCGCGAAGGAGATCGCAGCCTGATGATCGTCGATGGACGAGCCGTCTCCCGGCGCGCACGCTGGGTCGATATCGCGCTGGGATGGCGCAGCCAGCTGCGTTTGGGCCTGGTCCTCTCTCTCCTCGCTGCCGTCATCGGCAGCGCTGCTCTTCTCGCCGGCGCAATCTATCCCGCTCTTCGATTGTTGGCCCAGACGGCCTTCGGGCTCAGCGCTCTTGCCGCCGTCTCCGGATTTTTCCTCGTCGATCGCCGGTTTCACCGCGAGCGGGACACGATGCTCGACTACCTGGAGACGGTTCTGACTACCGGCAACCTCAGGACCAGGCTCCCCCTCGAGCAGGAAGACTGCCTTGGCCCCCTGGGCCACAGACTTTCCTTATTCGTCAGCTGGGTGGAAGCGACGGTTCTTTCCATCAGCGATGCCGTCGGGGACGTGAAGGCCGGTACGGAAGACGTGCTCCATGGGGTCCTTGAGATCGAAAAGGCGGCGGAATCACAGAGCGCAGCCAGTGGCTCCGTGGCCGCCGCGGCTGCCGAGCTGGATCTAACCATTCGCGAGGTCTCCGGTCATCTGCAAACCACCGAAACTACGGTTAGCGAGACGGGTCGCCACGCCACCGACGGCGCCGCCGTTTCGGAGCGCGCCGTCGCGCAGATTCAGGATCTTGCCCAGGCTATTCGCAACGCAGCCGGCGAAGTCGAGGCCCTCGGCGCCACCTCCGCTGAAGTCGGGCAGATTGCCGGCGTCATACGCGAGATCGCCGACCAAACCAATCTCCTGGCCCTGAACGCGTCGATCGAAGCGGCCCGCGCCGGCACCGCCGGCCGTGGTTTTGCCGTAGTCGCGACAGAGGTCCGCAACCTTGCCGACCGCACCATGAAAGCCACCGCCAACATTGACTCCCTCATCATCAAGATCAAAGGAGACAGCGATCGCGCGATCGGCGGCATGCGTCACGGCGCGGCCCATGTGGCCGACGGCGTCACTCTCGTCCAAAACGCTCGCGACACCCTGAACGGCATCAACGCGCTCATGAGCGAGGCGGTCCGCCGCGTCACCGAGATTGCCCACTCCTCCACTCAGCAAACCGAGGCTATGAACGAAATCACCCGCAACATCACCCAGGTTGCCGCCATGACCGAACAGAACGAAGCCACCGTCCGCCGCACCACAGAGCAGATGCGCGTCCTCGCTCCCCTCGTCGATCGGGTGCGCAAAGCTGTCCTGCAGTATCGGGTGTAGGATCATTATGTAACTGTGACAGATACAGTTACGAATTACGGACAGCCGTCGGCCCTGGCCACCTGCCGCCCTGTCCGGCTGCGCGACGGCTTGTGGTGCGAGCCCCTCGGGTTGCCGTACGCAAATACCCCATGCGCCGCCGCAATCCTCACCAGGACGGTTCGCGCCCTCTACAATGGCTCCAGCAGGAGATCCGCAAGCCATGGTGAGCCTCCGAAATCGCGGTCCGCGCCTTTTGCTCCTGGTTCTCTTTGCCGCCCTCGCGCTCGCCCGCCTGAGCGCCCAGTTCACCACCGGAGTCGCGCCGGTCAGCGCCTCCACCATCCCCAAAGCCGCCATCGTCCAGCCCCAGCAGCTTCACCGCGAACTCCAGGCGCACGCTTCCCTCCTGATCCTCCAGGTGGGGTCGAGGATTCTGTACGAGGGAGACCACATCCCGGGTTCGGAATATGCCGGGCCCGGCTCGACCCCGGAAGGTCTGGCCGTCCTCCGCTCCCGCGTCCGGCAGCTGTCCCGCACCCAGGCGATCGTGATCTACTGCGGCTGCTGCCCCTGGGACCGCTGTCCTAATATCGGGCCCGCCTGGCAGTTGCTCCACTCCATGGGCTTCACGAATGTCCGCGCCCTCTACCTCAACAACAATTTCGGATCCAACTGGGTGGGTCTGGGCTACGATGTCGAATCTTCGCAATAATCTGCGTCTCCGAATCCTCCTGCCGCTGCTGGCATTTGCACTCGCCCTGCCGCTGCTGGCGCGGGCCCAGCCGTCGAAATCCCTCGTCAACCGCCCCGCTCCGCAGTTTGCCCGGCTCGACCTCGAGCACCACCGCGTCGATCTCGCTGCCCTCCGTGGCAAAGTGGTGTTGCTGAATTTCTGGGCGACCTGGTGTGCGCCCTGCCGTCTCGAGATGCCCCGCTTCATCGAGTGGCAAAAGCAGTACGCCTCCCAGGGTCTTCAGATCCTCGGCGTCTCCATCGACGACGACGCGACCCCCGTCCGCCCCTTCATCGAAAAACTGCACGTCAACTACCCGATATTGATGGGCGACGCCCGCTTCGGCAGCCAGTACGGCGGCGTCTTTGGCGTTCCCGTTACCTTCCTCATCGATCGCCAGGGCATCGTCCGCGCCCGCTTCGATGGCGGCGTCGATCTCCCCACCCTCGAGAAGCAGATCCGCCGGCTGCTCTCAAAACCCTGGACTACACCCCCACCAGCTCCGCCACAGGCTCAGCCTGCGGGGTGAACGGCAAATGGTCCGTCTTGCAAATAGCCTTCATCGCGGGCCGCGCCGTCATGGGACCCGACGGCAGGCCGCCGCCTGGCGCCACCCACTGCCCCACCATCATGAAGCGCTCCAGCCCCGGCAGCGTTTGCGGCAATGAACGCCAGCGATCCCCTGGTTCCACCAGCCAGCCCTCCATCGTGCCCTGCCAGTTGCCGGTGTAGCGCAGCACCGTCGCCGGAGTCGAGACATCCATTGCCTCAATCGCTCCGCGAACGCCACGAATTCGTCGCTCCAGCACTTCGATCACGGCCTCCGCCACGCGATGCTTCTCCGCGTGATATCCCGGGGGATCATTGGCGCGCAGATCGGCCCAGTAGCGGTAGTTCCGGGTCGACAGCAGGCTCGTCACCGCCGTCTTTCCCGCGGGCGCAAATGTCGGATCGTAGTGGAAGAACCGGAACGAGGCAAAATCCTGCCCGGTCCCCGGATCCACCACCAGCGGCTTCTCCAGCAGCAGACTCAGCATGGGTGGCTGCTCGTGTAAATCCATTGCCACGCCCAGGGACACCTGCAGGTATGAGGCAAACAGCGGCCGCGTCGCATACCGCTCCCGCAGCGCCTCATCCATGTACCGGCCTCCCAGCAGCTCGAAGAGCGTCGCGTGTCCATCCGCCGCGGAGATCACCCAGTCCGCCTGCACCGGCTCGCCGCTGGCTAGCTCCACGCCCACCGCGCGGCCGTTTTCCACCAGGATTTTCTTTACCTTCGCATCGAACCGGATCGTCCCCCCCAGCCGGCGCACCGTCGCCTCGATCCCCCGGATCAGTGCCTGCGATCCGCCCAGGCAATAGCCTGCGTTCCCGGCGTGCATCCACGCCAGCGTGAAGAACAGCGCGACCGCGCTCATCCGTCCAATATCGCCGTCCGAAAAGAAACGTCGCAGCAGCGGGTCCGAAAACCGCTGACCATAGTCCCGTGCGCTCATTCGCGACAGCTTCCGCAGCAGTGGCAGCCGCGGCAAATCGTGCAGCAGCGGTCGCCAGTTCTGCGCCAGCCCCTCCGAGGGGTCGGGCATCCGGAAATGGCTCAGTCTCCGCACGGCTTCGGTGAATTCGAGGATCGCCGCCGTGTCCTGCGGTGCCCGCTTCAGCAACGCCATCTCCAGCCGATCCACGTTGGTGTAGATCGTCAGTCCATCGCCCAGTTCCGTCT
>JBAUZR010000593.1:0-3367 GCA_049585375.1 Acidobacteriaceae bacterium | reverse complement strand
TGCCGGGGTGGAAGGGGCAGTGCTGCTGCGCGAACTGCCCGACGGACGGGTGCGCCTCTCGCTCCGCAGCAAGGGCCGGCTGGATGTGGCGCAGATCGCCGCAAGCTTTGGTGGCGGCGGCCATCGGCACGCCGGGGGCTGCACCCTGGAGGGGCCGCTGACCAAGGCAACCGAGCGGATACTGGAGACGATGCGGCGGGAGTTGATCACTGTAGTGTCTGGCTCTGCATCGAATCCGATGGAACCCAACGGGAATCTGTTAGCCTGACTCGGAACCGTGGCCGAGACTTCGAAGCGATCCAAAATCAGTAAAAGAAACTCCGGCGAAGTCGAGCCGAGGCGGCCGGGTCTGCTGGCCCAGGCCCGCGTGCGGTTTCCCGCCATGGCGGAGATCGCCGAGGCGGCGACCCTTTTCTGCCTGACCGCTTTCTTTCTCTTCTACGGACTGGTGCCCATTTTAGGCGGCGACGGCATCGGCCTGGTCGGTGCCGACGAGCCGCGTTATGCCCAGGTGGCGCGCGAGATGCTGGCACGCAGGGATTATGTCACCCCGGTCCTGTGGGGGCATCCCTGGCTGGAGAAACCGGCGCTCTACTACTGGCGGGCGATGTTCGCCTTCCGCGAGTTTGGCGTGCACGACTGGTCGGCGCGCCTGCCTTCGGCCAGCTTTGCGTTCATGCTGGTTGTGCTGATCTATCTGCACATCCGGCGATTTCGCAATGGCGGACAGCTTGATGCAGCCCTGCTGACCGCCTCCTGTGCCGGGATCCTGAGCTTCGCTCGCGGCGCTTCCACCGACATGCAGCTGGCCGCGCCGTTCTGTATCGGCATGCTCGGCTGGTACGCGTGGTACGAGACCAACAGCAAGTTCTGGCTCTTCGACCTTTATTTCTTCGTCGGAGCGGCGACGCTGGCCAAAGGACCCGTGGCGCCGTTTATGGCGCTGGTCATCATCGGTATTTTTGCCGGGCTGCGGCGCGAGTGGTCCCTGTTCCGACGAAGTCTGTGGTGGCCGGGCATCGTCCTGTACTTCGCCATGGTGCTTCCATGGTTCATCGCCGTGCAGCGGCGCAATCCAACGTTTCTCAAGATCTTCTTTCTCCAGCACAATCTGGAACGCTTCGCCACCAACCGCTTCGAGCACTACCACCCGTTCTGGTATTACGTGCCGGTCGTCCTTCTGGGGTTAACCCCCTGGGCGGTGATTGCCGTGACATCCTTCGTGGATGCGATCGGGGGCTCCATCAACGAATGGAAGGCGCGCCGATCGAAGTTCCATTACGTTGGCCACGGCCGCGCCGGTGACGCCTTTCCGGAGTTTCTGGTGCTCTGGGCCCTGGTGCCGATCGTCTTCTTCTCGTTCTCTGAATCGAAGCTGCCCGGTTATGTGCTGCCTGCCTTACCGCCGCTCACCATTCTGGCGGGCGATTATCTGAATCGCATCCGCGGGCGGGGGCTCAAGACGTGGATTCTCGTGCTCCATGCCCTGTCGACCGGCATCCTCAGCATGTTCGTCCTGCTCATGCCTCTCCACCTGCACGACCCGGAGGCGATTCCCCCCGGCAATGCGATCCTGGCGGCGGGCATGGTGGGCGCGGCGGTGATCGTGTTCATCCTCATCACCGTCGCCCGCTTCGGATTGCACCGTCTGCGGATTGCAACCATGACGCCAATGGTCATCCTGCTGCTGTATATCTTTGGGGTGGGTCCGGTCTTCGGCATCGGGCCGGTGCCGAACACCAAGCACAATATCAATCTGATGGACATGACCTACTCGGCGCGTCCGTTGACCCAGATTCTGAACAAGATCAGCCCGCCGCCGGGGACTGTCGCAGTGTGGCGGGTGCGCCGGGATGTCCAGTACGGGATCTCCTTCTATCGGAACCAGCGTTCGGTGAATTACGATATTGGCATTATTGTGAGCAATCCGCCGGCGAGCGCCGATCACGGTCCGCACGGCGTGCTGCTTGACGAAGTGAAGGAAGGATCGTCGGCCGAAGAGATGGGTCTGCGCAGCCTGATCGGCGACGACGTGGTGGCAGTGAACGGCCAGCCGGTACTGAACGCGGCGGATTTCGATGCCATGATGGCCAGCTGGAAACCCGGTATTCGCCTGGAATTCGAGGTGCTCGATCCGCGAATTCCGGAGAAAAATCCGCAGTTCGTGGGCGGCACAATGCGGGACGGAATTCCGGACAGGCAGCATTTGCTGGTGGTTCCGGAATCGGCCATTCCAGGGCTTCTCCAAAAACTGCAGGGAAGGGATTACGAGCCGCTCTTTACCTACCCTGCGCAAAACCTGGCCGTCTACGACGTCGAGGCCAGACAGTCAGGAAAAGCAGTTCGCAGCCAGTGAGCCGTTTTCCGCACTCTTGCCGGGGGAAGTATCCCGGGATCGGCAAGCATGGGTCGGGGAAGGTCTGTATTCATGAGTTCTGCGCTCCAGTTCGAACTGTTGGATCTGCGCCACTTCTCGGCTGGCAGCCTGCGCCCGCTGCTGGAAGACGAGAGCCGGGTCTGGAGTGAACGGCTGCACTGGGACTATCGCGGCTCAGCCGACCTGCTTCTGCAATATCTGGATTCGCGCGTTCTTCCCGGATACGTTGCCGTGGAAAACGGACGCGTACTCGGGTATGTCTTCTGCGTCTACGAGGGGCACAAGGCCGTCATCGGTGACGTCTTCGCGCTGGAATCAAAGGAATCCGCAGGCGAGGTCCGCAACGAGCTGCTGGCTCGCCTGCTGGAGATGCTGCAGAACACGCCTGGCATCACCCGCATCGAGTCGCAGCTCCTGCTCCATCCCCACGGAGCCCATCACGGGGTCTTCGAGGCGGCGGGATTCGAGGTCTATGAGCGGATCTTCATGGAATGGCCGCTGCAGGGGAGTGGCGCACCGAGTTGGGACGGAGCCGCCTCACTCGCGGCCCCCCGGACAGCCGGTCAGGGTCCTGAGATGCGACGCTGGGCTGAAGGTGACCTGGGGCCCGCGTCTCGGTTGATCGCCCTGGCCTATCGCGATCATCTCGACAGCCACATCAACGAGCAGTACCGTACCACCTCCGGCTCCCAGCGCTTCCTGCACAACATCGTGCGCTTTCCTGGCTGCGGGTATTTCGACGCCGAATCCTCGCGAGCGCTGGTCGAGCCCGGCAGTCCGGACCTGGCCGGTCTGCTGCTCTGTTCGCGGGTGCGGGAAGACGTCGGGCACGTGACCCAGATCTGTGTCGCGCCGGAGTTCCGCGGCCGCGGTCTGGGCCAGTTGCTGATGAAAGAGTGTGCGGCGGTTTTGGCCAGACGAAAATTCAGTCTGTTGACCCTGACCGTCACCGCGTCCAACCAGAATGCCGTTTCGCTGTACGAGCGGCTG
>JBAUZR010000592.1:0-9834 GCA_049585375.1 Acidobacteriaceae bacterium | reverse complement strand
CCTCGCAGCTACAGCAGCAGGTCCAAACGGCGACCGCGGCCCGGCAACAGAATATTGACACTCTCAATCATTTTCTCGCCACGCCCACCGCGGAAAAGGCGATGAAGGATGCGAAGATCGATCCCGCTCAGGTCAGGAACGCAGTCCCGACTCTGTCGAACGCGGAGCTGGCGAACCTTTCCGCGCGCGCCGCTCATGCGCAGAGCCAGTTCGCCGCCGGGGGTCTGACCACGCTGGCTTTGACGCTCATCATCCTCGCCATAGTCCTCATCATCCTGCTCGCGGCCTACCACTAATTCAGTGTTGCGGATCGTTCTTGCGTGCCTGATGGCAGCGGCTTCGGCCGCTGCCCTTGCGCAGACCAGCGGCGCCATCTGGATCGACGTACCGTTCGTACGCCAGCCGAGGGACGGATGCGGCGCTGCCTCGCTGTCGATGGTGATGCAGTATTGGGCGCACCAACAGGGCCAGCCAGCGCCACCAGACAGCGCGGTGGGCAAGATCCAGCAGGCGCTTTACGTCGCCGCGGAACATGGTATTCCCGCTTCCTCCATGCAGAGCTATCTGCGTCAGCATGGGTTTCTTGTCTTTGCGCTGAACGGCCACTGGAGCGATCTCGAGCAACAACTGCGCAAGGGCCGGCCGCTGATTGTGGCGCTGCGCCCGCAGGGAGAGCGCGCGTTGCATTACGTTGTTATCGACGGGATCGATCCGGGACGCAGTGTGGTTGTGATGAACGACCCCGCCGATCGCAAACTGCTCTCCGAGGAGCGTGCAGCATTCGAGAAAGACTGGAGCGCCACCGCCCACTGGATGCTGCTTGCGGTGCCCGCGCCCTCCGCACATTGATTCTCGGCCTGGCCGCGCTGGCTTGTGCGTGCAGCGCGGTCGCCGACCCGTGTGCTGTGCATGGTTCCGCGAACCGCGCAATTCAGGAGAAGTTCCAGCAGCAGGACTGGCCGCGCGTGGTTCACCTGGCGCAACCACTTCCGGCATTGGCACCGGATGACGAGTTTGCGCTCGGCATGGCGTTGGCGCATCTGGGGCGGCTGGCCGATGCGGAGCGGGCGCTGCGCGCCGGCGAACATCAGTGTCCCGACGACAAGCGCTTTCCTACAGAACTTGCCGGCGTGGCCTTTGAGCAGAAGAGGTACCCGGACGCGGCCCGCTGGCTGCGGCGGGCACGGCGGATCGATCCTAACGACGACTACGTGAGCAATTTCCTGGGGACCGTGTATTTTCTCTCGGGGAATCTGGACGCCGCGTTGCAGGTCTGGAACCACATTCACAAGCCGACGATCGACAATCTGGATCTCGACCCGCACCTGCGGATGCAGCGCCTGCTGCTGGAGCGCGCTTTTGCCTTCTCGCCGCATGCGGTTCTCGAGGAGCCGCAATTCGCGACGACGGCGATCCGGCTGGACGGTCTCGGGATCTTTCCGGGATGGAGTCTCCACCTGAACGCCGTGCCTGACGGGCAGTTCGACGCCGTCTTCCGCGCGCAGGAACAGGATGGTTTCGGCGCGAGTCCGCTGGAGGCCGCGGTGTCCACGTTCGGCGGCCTCCCGTACGAGACGATCTATCCCAGTTACGCCGATATTCATCATTCAGCGATGAACGTGGAGTCGCTGCTTCGTTGGGACGCACAGAAGCGGCGCGCGTGGGCCTCGCTTTCAGCACCGCTCAACTATCTGCCGTGGTGGCGGTGGCAGATCGATGCCGATCTGCGGAATGAGAACTGGGCGGTCCGACGATCCTTTACGGGCACCGCGCCGGTGCTTGCATCTCTGAATCTGGAACGCGAGTCGCTGGACGCGACTCTCACATCGCTCTCCACCGCTCGGCTGCAGTGGTCCGTGGGGGGTGAAATGGCGCACCGGAATTTCCGCAGCGTCGTGCCGGGAGCTGCGCTCACCGCACCGCTGCTGACGGCTGGGTTCGAACTGCGGCAGATCGCATCAGTTCGGGCGCCGCTGCTGCACCTCCCCCAGCGGCGATTCACGCTCGACGGCACAGGCAGCTCTGCTCTGGCGCGCACGTTTTCGAGTCCATCGTATGCGTCGGAGACTTTGCAGGGGTCGGCGCTAGCAGACTGGTTTCCGCAGATGGAGGGCGACCGGTACGAACTCACACAGCAACTGCGCGGCGGGAAAATCTTCGGCACCGTTCCATTCGACGACTTGTTCCTTTTCGGCATGGACCGCGACGACACGAACCTGTGGCTGCGCGCACATCTCGCCACCCGCGACGGCCGCAAAGGGAGCGCGCCCATCGGCGATGGATATTTCTTGAGCAACACCGACTTTTACCGGCGGCTCTATACCAACGGGCTCCTGACGATCCATGTGGGACCGCTGCTGGACATTGGGCGGATGACGGCGCCTAACAGTGGCCTTTCCACACAGCAATGGCTCCTCGATGCCGGCGTGGAGGCGCGGCTCACCGTGCTGCACACGCGCGTGGTTCTGAGCTATGGACGCGACCTGCGCAGCGGGGCGAATGCTTTCTATGGAACGGCAGCGCCACCCGCGATGACCCTGCCCTGAGCGTGTGGCCGTCAGCGCTGCTGCAGGAGCCAGTGGACGAGTTCCACGCCGGCTGCGAAGTTATCGTAATCGAGCGGCAGCTTGCGGCCGTCGGTGTACTCGTTGTAGAGCCACGGATCGGTAACGGCCACGACCGTCCCCTTGCCATACTTCTCAAACGCCATCAACGTGTCGCCCTGCCACTGGAGGAGGGGCTTCGCGTCCTTCGAGAGTGCCAGTGAGCACGTGTCTTTCATATAGAGCAAGTGCGGATGGGTGAAAGGCGGCGCGGCCGAGGGCACATCGATGCGGCCCATGTCGAACCGATCGCCGATGACGTGGTGGACCAGGACATTGTTGAAGTGCAGGCCAAAGCGGTCGGCGAGGATGTCCATGTGGAGGATGTCGGCGTTGGCGGGATCATTTTCCATCATCAGCAGAACGCCGCCCGAGCGCACCCATGCTGCAATCTGCGCGGCATCCGCGGCATTCATGTAGTGCGGATGGGGATTCTTCGCCGGATTATCGGGCGAGACGATGATGTAGTATTGCGCCTCCCTGAGCTTTGCGAACGTGGGGGCTGATTCCAGCGTCGAAGTCGTCATTCCATAGCGGCGAAAGATGTGACCGAAGGCCGAGAAGCCGGAGTCGCTGTCGTCGTCCCATTTGTAGTGGAAGAGCTGCGACTGGCCCGCAGCATTCTCGCGCCTCTGGCTGTTGTACCAGGCATCGAGCAGGACGTTGCTGCCCAGCCCTTCGATTGCGCGCGGTTGCAATGTCATTTCACTGGCCGCGAGGAGGAAGGCTCCGGTTGCGGTCGATGCGGAGTCGCTGTGACCGGTGGATCCGGGGAGGGTTTCGTCACCGTCGCCGTGCCATTTGTTCCGGATGGCCAGCCAGGCGCGCTCCGTGCTGGGAAGATCGGCGCGGGGAAGATAGCCGAGGCGCACGCTTTTGGCCAGCGCATAGGTGAGCAGACAGTCGATGTCACTGGCTTGCGCATCCGGCCGAACCAGAGTTCGAGTCCACAAGCCGGTGTGCGGGTCCTGCGCACGGATCACCGCGGCCGCCGTTTGGTGCAGAATCGCCAGCAAGGACCCCCTGCCCGGGTCGCTCTGCGGGTAAAACGGCAGCGCATCGACGAGCGCCGTCATGGTGGTGGCAAGGCTGCGAAGAGACGGGCCGGATGAAGATGGGTTCGCTTCGTTCCGGGAACGGGGTGTCTCTGTTTGTACAACTGAAGTGGGCCGGTCCATCAGAAGCAGTTGCCGGGTGATTTGCGGTCGAAGCTGTGGTTCCTGGAATACGGATGCGTACTCGGCAAGAAAGGGATCGACGGGACAGAGGCCCGGATGCAGTGAGTCGATCGGAAGAGACCGTTCTCCGGCGGAAGCGCTGTTCGTTTCGCCTGCGACTTCGGTGCGCAGCGTCTTCGCCGCGAGAAAGTACTTCTTATCCTGCGTGACCCGATAGAGGAGCAGGAACTGACGCGCCAGGAGCGCACGGCTGCATGAATCGGCTGGGCGGTCGAACGCTGCGATGGTGCCATCAGAAGAGACGAAGGGATCGACGGATCGGCGAACGAACTCGTAGTACTGACCATTCGCGGTGTAAGCCCAGGCGGCATCCATACCGGCAAGCAAGGTACCGAGCCCACTGTTCCAGCTTTGTGATGGACTCGACTGCGCGAAGCGCGCCAGCGCTGCGTCGGCGGCCCGCTGCATCGGCGAGGACTCAGTGCTGCGTTGCGCTGCAAGGGGGGCACCTGCACACACCAGAACCAACCCAAGTTCGGCCAGGGCTGGCACGGCCCGCGTCATTCGGAATCGCATCTCTCATGGTGTACCAGAACGCGGTGCAGATGTCCCCCGACGTACCGGTTGATGAGACGAGGCTGCGCCGGGCTACATCGATTGAATCTTGAGATAGCGCCGCAGATCCGGAGCGATCGTCCACGCCACGGCTGAGACTGCGACTCCTGCGAAAACCCACAACAATGCCTTCATTTCGCTCCTCCTGTACTCGTTGCCAGATACGGAACTGCGTCGGTGACGAGTTTCTCCACGACCTGCTGAATCATTTTCACCGCTTCGGGAACGGCCGCAGCCACAGCGGGCGAGAGGCCGATGCGTCCTTCCGTTTCGTCGCCCAGGTCTGCCGGTTCACAGCCGACAATGTATATAGCAGCGCCGACGCCGCCCAGCGAACGCGCGGTTGCCAAAACGCGCAGCGGATCCATCGAATGCGGATCGAGAGACGCATCATTCCCCGGCTTCACTTCCTCTGGTTCGAGCCAATACACCGTGCCTGGCGCGTCGCCGCGGCGAATGGCATCAACCAGCAGCACTGCCTTCCATCGGCACAGGAGCGCGTAGGAGAGATCCAGCCCCCGGATGCCGTAATCCCTGACCTCGACTCCCTCCGGAAGCGGGCAGGCTGCGAGCGCCTGCGCTACTTCGAAACCGAAGCCATCATCCCCGAGAAAGATGTTGCCGATACAGGCGACGAGAATCTTGTCGCTCATGACGCCTCCGTGCGAAGGGGTTCAATTTCTTCCGGACTGAAGAAGAAGCGGTGTCCGGCCTGGCGCAGGAGGCCCATGTCGCGGCCGGGATCGTCCTCGAGGACGACGGCCAGCTGAATCCTGCCCTCAAGGTCCTGCTCGATGGCTTCGATCACGGCCACTTTGCCCTTCATGGCCATGTCGAGAATGTCGGCCTGCTTGTCGGGCCACAGCCGAACGCGGTCGCCGCAGCGCAGATCAACGCCGAAGACGCGCACCGATTCGACCAGCGGCTTCTCTTCGTCGAATGGATTCCATGGCTCGATGCGGCCATGAACCTCGTTCGTATCCTCGGGTGTCGCAGGGCGCATTCCACGGACGGCGCCGTGGAGTTTGAGGAATTGCTCGCCAGGCAAAGTTTCAGTGCGCTGCAGAATCGACGCGGCGTGGCGGTCTCCCTGGCGCATCTCGGCTTTTTCTTCATCGGTGAGCGTGAGGACGCGCAGCGCCAGCATCTCGTCCATCTCAGTGCCGTCGAAGAAGTCGCCGGCGCTCTCCGGCGCAATTTGCGGATGGTCGTAAAGAATGATGGGGGAGACGAGCATATGCGCAGCGTCGCCTCCGGCGAGAACCGGGAAGACGCCGCGGTTCACACAGGCTGCGGCGTCGGCCGCCAGGTCTGCAGGCGGATCGAGCAGCGAGACGAAGGCACCCTCTTCGACTTCAAGCAGGAGATGGGCGGAGACGAAAGCGCGCGTCTGCGGTGCTTTCGCGGAAGCCAGCTCGTGCGCAGAAAGCGGCGTCTCATTGGAGAAGATCGCCTGCAGGCGCCAGAGTCCGTCATGCAGCAAAATGCAATGCAGTGTGAGACGGCCGATGAGCGGGTCGGGAGGCGCTGCGGTTCCGGGATGATCAGGACGCGGGGGCGCTGCAAAGGTGAACGTGCGCTTGAGTCCGTTGGCCAGATCCGCGAGCGCGATGCGATCCAGAGTTTCTGTCTGAATCGCTCCTTCGTTCCATTCGTGTGGATCGTCGCTGTTGCCAGGAAGGAGTTGCAGAAAGCGAACACGCGCACTGAGGTGGCTGCCGGCATTGCCCTTGAGAAGCACCTCAGTTTGGAAGGAGGCCGTTTCGCCAGCGGAGGGCAGTTCTGCGAAGCTGCGCGGGTAGAGCGTGCCGAAGTTCCAGCGCTGGCGATTCTTGAGCGATGACGGCCGGTACGGGTACAGCAGGTAACCCTCGTAGAGAACGGCGTCCGCGATCTTTTCGACGGTAGCTGCGTTCATCGCGACACCTCGGATGGCTCGCGCAGTTCGTCGCGTTCCGCCTGATCGAGGAGCTGGTTCAGCAGTCGGTCCCATCCGGGGATGCCGCGCGCCACGCGATAGCGATAGAGGCGATCCATGCACTCCTTCGGCAGGCGCAGCCATGCGGAGTCGCCATAGTGAGCGGCAATGGCTTCCTGCCAGACTCGCACCGGCAAGGGGAAGCGCGCTTCGCGATCCCAGGGAATCTGCGCAATCTGCAGCGCTCCGGCGGCATTTATGAAGAAGACGGTGCCGCTGAAGAGGAGTGAGACATCGATCGATCCGGCTTCCAGTCCGTAGAAGTACTTGGTGGCGGCGACATCGAAGTCGAGGGTGCAGGGCAGCGACAGCTCCACGGTTGTCTGCGTGGTGAAGGCGGGCACGTTCACCGATAAGCGGGTCCAGAGGAGGGGGGTCATGGTCCGCGTCCAGCGTTCGCGCTCGCCAAAGAGCTCGAGCAGCCGCGATTCTTCGACGGCATTGTAGGCACGGCCCAGCGGCGCGATGCGCACCTGGCAGTTCAGGCCGATCGAGCGAATGGATTCCTGTGCATCGGTGTTGCTGATCTGCAGGCGCACAAGCACGGAGGGCACCGCGGCCGAAGGCACGGGAGCAGCATCGCCAGCGCGGAAGGTTAGATCAGGCGTAGCGCACCTCCGGAGCGGGCCGTGCTTTCCGGCGCAGCTCGTTAAAAAAGGCAGCTACAGCTCCCCACACGCCGGGACCGCCTGAGAGTCCGCGCCATTGCTGGCGGATCATGCCGGCCAGCCGATAGCACTCGTCCAGGGGCACGAGAAAATACTGCGGGTCGCCGGCGACGCGGTTCACCAGCAGCGCCTCCAGTTCGGGCGCCATCGTACTGAGGACGGGATGAGCGCCGGCGGTTCTCGTCCAGTTGTCGAGAGAGATCAGCGATTCCACGACGCCCGCAGGACTGGGATAGAAAGCGGCCATACCACCGTCGTCGCGGCGGGTGAAAAAGGCCAGCCCGATGGGCAGCATCATCTCGTCCCACTCGGCGTCGGAAAAGGCGAAGTCCGTGAGCCGAATCACCCGCTGGGGCAAACGCACGTAGCGGCCGCTCTGCTGGTCGCAGAAGAGCAGAGCGCAGGCGGCGCAAGCGCAGCTCACCTTGCGCGTCTTCCGCTCCAGCAGGTGCGGATGTTCGGCAGGTATAACGGCGCCGCACAGCTCGCATCGCTCAGCGGGGGGCTGGGTGCGGGTAAAGCGACGCAGGGCCTCGAGGCCTCCGCCGCCGGGCAGGTTGCGGGTTTCCCGTTCGTTCATGCGATCCACCTAGGGGGGCGGCAGGTGCGGCATACGCGGATCGATGGGCTCACGGTTTTTGGCATTGATGCCTGTCGAACTGCGAGCGGTCGCGGTGCGATTTTCGCGGCCCGGCTCGCTCTGCGAACGGACCCATTCTTCCCCTTTATGGGTGCCGGGCGTGTGCGACGGTGCATCCGGTGTGGTGTGCTGACGCGCCATGATTCCTCCATGCTTCAGCTGACCTGCAGTGTCACGAGCTCGCTGTGTGCGGGCGCGGCTACTTCTTCGGTGATGATGGAGACGACCTCGGGGGCGGACCGATAGATCGCTTCCTCCACGGTGCTCTTCATGGTTTGCGCCGACCCGGAGCAGTGGCCGCAGGCGCCGTGCAGCCGCAGCCGCACAACTCCATCGGTAATGCCAGCCAGCTCCACGTCTCCGCCATGCGATTGAAGATAGGGCCGCGCATCGTCGAGCGCGGCGGCCACGCGCGCCTCCAGCGGCTGAGGATGAATGCCGTGGAGCGAAAGCACGCCAGCCACCAGCTCATCTTCGGCGAGACGGTCGATCGCTTCCTGACCGGCGGGCTGATCGGCGAGTTCCTGACAGATGCGCTCCAGTGCGACGCCATGCAACTCCACCACCGCCTGAAGCAGTTCGGAGGCAACGGCGCGCATGGCCGGATCGCCGCCGCCCTCGATGCGCGTGATCAGTTCTTCGATGCGCTCGGTGCGGCGCGAGAATTCCCGCGTCGCCATCTATTTGTACTCCTGCGCGCCGAACATCGGAACGTGGCGCGCCTCCAGCAGTTTGGTTTCACCCTGATACATGTGAACGCCGCAGGGCAGGCAGGGATCGAAGCTGCGGACCGCCCGCATGATGTCGATGCCCTTGAACTTGTCCGGAGGGTTCTCCTCGAAGATGGGCGTGTTCTGCACCGCATCTTCGTAGGGGCCGGGAGTTCCGTAGATGTCGCGGGGACTGGCATTCCAGGGCGTCGGCGGATAGGGGTGATAGTTGGCAATTTTGCCGTCGCGGATGACGACGTGGTGCGACAGCACGCCGCGAACCGCTTCATGGAAGCCACAACCGATCGCTTCGTCGGGCACCGTGAAATCGGTCCAGGTTTTTGTGCGTCCGGCGAGTACCTCTTTCAGGGCCTGTTCGTAGAAGTGGTACGCGCACGCCGCAGCATAGGCCTGGAAGTAGGTGCGCGCGCGATCCCGCTCGATGGCGTTGGACCACTTCGGAATCTTCCACTCGAACTCTACTTCGGGTTTGAGAGCGGTTTTTGGCAGGCGAATCTTTACGCTGTGGCCGGTGGCCTCAACGTAGCCGATGTTCACCAGACCGGCGAGCGCCGTCGACCACAGGCGGGCGATCGGTCCGCCGCCGGTGTCGAGGGGGAGAAAGTCGCCGGTGCGCTTATCGTGCCAGCGCGGCGACATGACCCAGGTGTATTTGTCGCCGAAGTTCCGCTTTTGCGGCTTGGGCAGCGTGCTCTGATTCCACGGGTGGTTGCGGTCTACGGGATTGCCCAGCGGGTCGCGACTGACGAAGGTCTCCGAACCTTCCCAGGAATCGTAAAACGAGCTGCCGAGGAGAATGCGAATACCGAGGTTGATATCCACGAGGCTGGTCGTCGCGAGCTCGCCGTCGACCACAACGCCGGGCGTGACGAACATCCTGCGGCCCCAGTCCGCCATGTTGCGGTAGGTGTAATCGCAGCTTTCAGGATCGTTGAAGGATCCCCAGCAGCCAAGCAGGGTGCGGCGGTAGCCGACTTTCTCGTAGCCAGGCAGCGCGTCATAGAAGAAATCGAACAGGTCGTCGTGGAGAGGAACGACGCGCTTCATGAATTCCGCATATTTCGCCAGGCGCACGGCGAAATCATTCAGCACCTGAACGGTGGCCGGGGTTCCAATGCCGCCCGGATAGAGCGTGGAGGGATGGACGTGACGGCCCTCCATCAGGCAAAACATCTCACGGGTCATGCGGCTCATCTGCAGCGTTTCCCGGTAGAACTCGCCGGTGAACGGGTTGAGCGCGGTCATGATCTCACCGATGGTTTTGTAACCGTGCTTGTCACCGTTGGGCGCCGAGGCGTGCTGCGCCTTCTCCCATACGCCGGGATTGGTCTCCTTCACCATGTTTTCGCAGAAGTCCACGCCGACGAGGTTGTCCTGATAGAGACAGTGGTCGAACATGTACTCGGCGGCCTCGCCCAGGT
>JBAUZR010000591.1:0-1549 GCA_049585375.1 Acidobacteriaceae bacterium | reverse complement strand
CTCGAACTCTGCAGGCGGAAGATCTCGGTCGGATAGAGGAAACGCGTGGGCTGCGAGCGGTAATAGCTCATCACCACAGCGCAGGCAGGATTGATCACCGGCAGGCCGCCGCCCGCCGTGGGTCCTTGCAGTGGGGGGGTGGTTCCAACACTGTTGGCGTTGCAGGCGCTGGCCGTGCTGTAAGGCGTCAGCGAGTCATAATTGGCCAGCGGAGCCACTTTGGTCCCGTCAGGCTCCTGGAAAATGTAGTTCGCGGGATTCATCGTGAAGAACGAATCCGCCTTGTAGTGATCCACGACCTCTTCGTAGGTGAGTTTCGTGTCTTTGACCGGCTTCCAGTCGATTCCTCCAAGAAAATCGTCCGTGCCGTTGCGCTGAAATTCCTGGAGCAGGACGTCATAGGAGCCGGCGAACTGATACCCGCTGGGCGACAGGCTCGGTCCTTCGAACGTATTGTGCGAGTAGCCTGCCCGAATCGTAACCTTCGACAACGGGAACAGAGTCAGGTGCGTATCCGTCATCCGTCGAACAGTGTTGTAGAGGAAGGGCGACTGGTTCACCTGGGGCCACCCATAGGTACCCCCTGACGAAAGCGCAATCGACTGCCCTGACGGGACGTTCGGGTTGCCGAGCAGGTCGTAGTCGAAGTACTGACGATCGCGACGGAACAAGCCCGAGAACTCGTAGAGGTTCCCCTTATAGAAGTCCATCTTCGCGAAGCTGTAGGGGTCGCCGCCAAACCCGCTGCCAACTGCCGTCAGCGTATCGAACAGCGTGTTCTTTGCGCCTGGGATTGCCCGCATTTCGAACAACTCGCCCAATACGCGCGGCCCGGACTGCTCGTTGACCAGCGTGTCATACATCGCGCCGCTGCCGGTCTGGTCCGAGATGCGTCCGCCCAGATCGATCGCCTCATGCACCGTATAGCCTTTCGGGGCTGTCACAGGCTGTGCCTCGGGGGCCGGAGCCTGGGCCATGGCGATGCTCGTCGTCATCAGCAAAGCGGCTGCTCCGATACTCCCGGCGATACACCCGCCCATCCGGCGGGGGAACGGTCGGTTGGAGAGCCGTGATAACCAGCAAATCTTGTTCATAAGAAGCCTCACTTGAAAAACATCGCCCACATCGAATCCCTGGCTCCGGACCGCGTCTTCCGATGTGGCGGGTAGGCGCGGTCCGATTCCCTGACTTACCGCAGAAACGCCTGGTTGATGTTGGAGCCGTGGATGTACGTATGGCAGCTGGTGCACGGCTGCAGTTCGTCCGATCCCGCCCCCATCCCGATCACCGTGTGATTGGCAACGCGGCTGTGGCACTGATTGCACAGCGTGTTGATCGACGGCATGTTCAGCAGCCGGGCATTCTGCGATCCGTGCGGCGTGTGGCAGCCCGTGCAGCCTTCCGCCTTCACCGGCGCATGTTCATACACATACGGTCCGCGCGTTTCGGCGTGGCACTTGGTGCACACCGCATTCTGATCGGCGGTGCTTCTCAGATTGGCTCTCTGGAAGCTTCCGTGCACATCGTGGCAGTCGCTGCAGTTCACCGC